>DAOWER010000298.1 GCA_030638405.1 Candidatus Eiseniibacteriota bacterium
ACCTTGTGTATGGGGTCCGTTCCCGGCGTGAGCCACGACACGAGCGCGTGGCCGGCCTCGTGGTAGGCGGTCGTCTGGATCTCCTCGTCGGAGAGGATGACGCTCTTCCTCTCCATGCCGAGCATTATCTTGTCCTTGGCTTCCTCGAAGTCGTCCATCTCGACGGCCTTGTGCCCGACCCGCGCGGCGCGGAGCGCCGCTTCGTTCACAAGGTTCGCCAGGTCCGCGCCGGACAGCCCCGGCGTTCCACGGGCGATGACGTGGAAATCGACCTTCTCGTCCACAGTGACGTTGCGCGCACTCACCTTGAGAATGCCGACCCTTCCCTGCAGCTCGGGCCGGTCGACGACTATCTGCCGGTCGAAGCGGCCGGGACGCAACAGCGCCGGATCGAGAACGTCCGGCCTGTTGGTGGCGGCGAGCAGAATGACTCCCTCGTTCGACTCGAATCCGTCCATCTCGACCAGAAGCTGGTTGAGCGTCTGTTCGCGCTCATCGTGACCGCCTCCGAGCCCGGCGCCTCTCATGCGTCCCACGGCGTCCATCTCGTCGATGAATATGATGCACGGGGCGTTGGTCTTGCCCTGCTCGAAGAGGTCACGGACACGTGCGGCGCCGACACCGACGAACATCTCGACGAAGTCGGATCCGCTTATCGACAGGAACGGGACTTCCGCCTCGCCGGCGACGGCTCGGGCGAGAAGCGTCTTCCCGGTGCCGGGAGGCCCGACCAGGAGCGCGCCCTTAGGGATCTTGCCGCCCAGTCGCTGGAACTTCCTGGGTTCGCGGAGGAACTCGACTATCTCCTGGAGCTCCTGTTTCGCTTCGGGAAGCCCGGCGACGTCGTCGAACGTCACCTTGGGCCGGTCCTCGGTCAGGAGCCTGGCGCCGCTCTTGCCGAAGCTGAACGCCTTGCCCGGTCCCGCCCCACCTCGCATGGTCCTCATGATGAAGATCCAGAAGATCACGATCACGGCAAGCGGGAGTATTGAGAACGCCACGCCGCCCCAGTTGGTTGACGGCGGGAGCCCGTTGACCACGGCATCGGGACTGTGCTCACGGATGAGACCCAGAAGCTCGGGGTTATCCTCGAACAGGAGCCAGGTCTCGAACTGGATGAAGTCAACGGGGCTGCCGTTCAGGATGACGGTTGCCGTCGTCGCGAGTTCGCCCTCGACGTGGCGGTCGGTGATGTCGATCGCAGCGAGGTTCCCCGCCTCGATCTCCTCGATGAACCTCGTGTAGGGGATCTCGACACGAGTCTCCCTGCTCTGGAAATAGAGATTGAACCCCATGAAGACAATGAAGCTGGCGATGATCCAGAGCATCAGCGGGTGGCGGGATCGCGGATTGGGTACGATCCTCTTCGAGAGGTCGCTGCGCTTGTCGCGCTTCTTGTCCTCGTCCTTCTTGAGCTGATTCCAGCGGGGTCGCTGGTCTTCCGAGTGGAATCTCATGAGTTCAGTTCCCGAGGCGGTGGAGTCCGTGTCCGTGCGGGTCCGTGCGCCCGCTCCCGTTTCCGCTCGCTCTCCTAGGGTATCTCCTCATCTTCGAGCACTGCGATGTGGGGGAGGTTGCGGTACTTCTGCGCCAGATCGAGTCCATACCCGATGACGAACCTGTCTGGGACCACGAACCCCACGTAGTCGAGCTCGATGTCGACCTCTCTGCGCCCGCGCCTATCCAGGAGCGTGCAGATCTTCACGCTCTTCGGGTGGCGGGTCTCGAGGTTCTGTATGATGTACTGAAGCGTGCACCCGGTGTCGATGATGTCCTCTATGATGAGAACGTGCCTGCCCTCGTTGCTCTGCGTCAGATCCTCGAGGATCCTGACCACACCGGTGCTGTCGGTGCCGTCGCCGTAGCTCGACACCTCCATGAAGTCGATCTCGATGGGGATCTTTGTCGCCCTGATAAGGTCGGCGAGGAATATCACGCCGCCCTTCAGGATGTTGACAAAGATCGGCGGCTCGTCGGCGTAATCCTCAGAGATGCGCGCGCCGAGTTCAGCGACCCTGTCCTGTATCTGCTTCTCAGAGAGCAGTATCTTCCCGAGTTCCAGGGGGCCCCTCCGATGTGTGCGCCCTTACAGCGAGTACCGTTCCCGTAGCATCGGTCACCGGTGCCCTGGCCGAGCGTCGAACGCCCACGGCCCACAGGATGCCGGTTTCATCACACAAGAGCGGGACGGACGGTCTGAAGCTGAAAGCTATCTTCGAGTTAATGAAGAGGTCCTTCAGACTCTGTGTTCCTTCCATCCCGAAGGGCTGGAATCTGTCTCCCACCTTTTTCGAGCGGATCTTGAGAGGAGGCGAGAGCTCGTTCCAGTCAAAGAGCGCAAGGTCCTCGTTGGCCTCGGTCGGGCAGAACCCCAGTTCGGAACGGGGCAGGAGCTCGGTGGTGACCGTGAGCCCGGCATCCGCGAACTCGGCCCGCCCCGGTGCCTCGAGCACCTTCTCCTCGCCTGCGGGAGGCCCGTCGCCGTGTGAGAACACGACGCACCCGTGCTCGAGTCGAGCGCGGGCGCGGTCCGGAAGCTCTACGGATGCCCCGACATCACCCTTTCTCAGCATGCTCAGAAGATTCTCAACGTGGCGAGAGGCGAGAGGGGAAAGGTCAGGGCGGAGGGACTCGAAGACCCTCCGGAAAACGCTCCTCTGTAAAGCTTCATCGTAGCCAGTGAGCTTGTCCAAATCAAGGACAAACTGCCCAACTCGCGCTGTTTTCAGCGCTTCCGGGAGCGCGAGGTCAACCAGCCTGTCGAAGTGGGCGGAGACGTCGGCCATTGTCGAGGCGAGATTCGCGAGCGACCTGGAGATCTGCGGATTGTACCGCTCGAGCCGAGGCAAGAGGTCGTTCCGGATCTCGTTCCTGAGGTACTTCGGCTCGAGATTGCTTTCGTCAACGCGGAACGGAAGATCGTGCTCCGACAGATAATCCTCGATCTCCGAGCGCCAGCACGCGAGGATCGGTCGGATGATGATCCCCTCGCGCTTGGGAGGGATGCCGGCGAGACCGTCGGGCCCGGCGCCGCGGAGGACGCGCATCAACACCGTTTCCGCCTGGTCATCGGCATTGTGTCCGGTCGCGATGCGCTGGCAGTATTCGAGCTTGGACGTCTTCACGAGGAACTGGTAGCGCAGGAGGCGCGCGGCGTCCTGCGCGGACATTGCGTTCGACATCAGGAAGCGCGGGACGTTCTCCTCGTGACAGAAGCAGGGGACGTCGAATCGCTCGGCAAGCTCCATCACGAACTCGGCGTCACGACGCGATTCCTCGCCGCGGAACTGATGGTCGAGATGGGCGATCTTGACCTCGAATCCCATCTGCTCCCTGAGACTCAGCAGGATGTGAAGCATGCAGACGGAATCCGGCCCCCCGGACACGGCCGCAAGGACCGTGTCTCTGGGGGAGACCATGCGATACCGCTCCATTGTCTCCCGGACTGCAGATATGAGGTCAGCCATGCGGCTCCACGCCTTTCACAAAGCGGAGGCCCTCCGGCGTTGAGCGAGAGGGCCCCAATCTGGTAGCGGTGCAGGGACTCGAACCCCGG
>DAOWER010000273.1 GCA_030638405.1 Candidatus Eiseniibacteriota bacterium
GATCATGCCCGTGTAGTCCCCGATGATGATGATGATCCTGTTGCCCAGGTCTTGGAACTGGCGGAGCTTCCTGAGTCCGATGGCGTGACCGAGGTGAAGATCCGGCGCCGATGGGTCGAAGCCCTGCTTGATGATAAGCTGCTTGCCCTCGCGCTCAGCGCGCTCGAGCTTCTGCAGTAGCTCCTCCTCCTTGATGACCTCTACCGCACCCTCCATGAGCACGGCCCGCTGCTCTTTGGCGCTCGGCACCGTTTCCCTCCTTAGTACCCTTGCTCTGTGTTCACGCCTGTGAATTCCGTGCGTTCCGCTCCGCGGGCGAAGAGAAGCCGCCTCCCCGGCGTCAGATGCATGAGCCGGAGAGGCCGGATGCAGCAAAGTACATACCAACCGGGGCACGAACAGGCAAGCGAAAAGGGGAAGCGGATGTCGTGGGACCGTCGAGCGATCCCGGCGATCAGGCGATTGGGCCGGGGGCCTCAGGTGCAGGGACGGCCCCGGTGACTTGACAGGGCCGACGAACTGCGGTACCTTGCTGGCGGGCCATGGTGGGCCCGCTCTTCATTAGGGAGGACCCAGGTGTTCAGGTACGTGGGAATGCTCAAGAGCTGGCTTCTGACATTCATCGTGGTGCTCACGGCCATCACCCTGACGCTGGTGGGCGCCATCCTCTGGCTGTCCAGGGATCTGCCTTCTCCTTCCCTCCTCGAGTCCATCGAGCCGACGGTCGGCACGACGGTATACGACCGCCACGGAGAGATCATCCACGAGTTCTTCAGGGAGAACCGCGTGGTGGTCGGGCTGGAACACGTCTCGCCCTATCTGGTCAACGCCATCATTGCCACCGAGGACCGCGAGTTCAGGCAGCACTGGGGCATCGACGTCTACGCGGTCCTCCGCGCGACCATCACGAACGTCCGTGCGCGGCGGGTGGTTCAGGGAGCGAGCACCATCACGCAGCAGCTCGCGCGCAGCCTCTTTCTAACACCTGAGGTCAGCCTGACGAGGAAGCTTAAGGAGGCGCTCCTCGCCCTGCGCATCGAGCAGACCTACTCGAAGGACAGGATCATCGAGCTCTACCTCAATCAGATCTACTTCGGCGGAGGAGCCTACGGTGTGGAGGCGGCCGCTCAGAACCTCTACGGCATTCCGGCGTCGGAGCTGAACCTGGCACAGTCCGCGCTCATAGCGGGACTCCCCAAGAACCCTGGTGGCTACTCCCCCAGAAGACACCCCGACAGGGCAGAGATGCGCCGGAGTCTGGTCCTCTCTATGATGGTGGACGATGGCGCCGTCACGGCCGACGAGGCCGCCGCCGCCGACACGACGGCACTGGACGTAGCGGAGCGTGACAGCGACACGCCGGCCGGCGCCCACTTCATCGAGCACGTCCGCAGAGAGGTCATAGCCGACTACGGGGCCGAGATGCTCTACGCCGGAGGCCTGAGCATACACACGACCCTGGACGCCGGACTGCAGCGAAGCGCCGACAGGCTGCTCGAGGAGCGCTTCTCGGCGCTGGAGCTCGAGTACGACTTCCCGATCAAGCGCGGAGACGAGTTCGACCCGGACACGCTCGACCACATCCCCTACATCGAGGGGGCTCTTCTCGCCGTCGACGTCTCGACCGGTGGCATCCTCGCCATGGTCGGAGGGCGTGACTTCAAGGACAGCCAGTTCAACAGGGCGACGCAGGCCCCGAGGCAGCCCGGCTCCGGCTTCAAGCCGTTCGTGTATACGGCGGCCATCGACAACGGCTTCACGCCCGCGGACACGATCATGGACGCTCCCATCCTCATCCCCGGCGCGGGGCCGATGTGGAAGCTGGAGGGTCTGGAGGACGAGGATCTCACCATAGAGGAGCCGACCGACTGGATGCCCGAGAACTACTCCAGGGAGTTCCACGGCAGGGTGCGGCTCCGCCACGCGCTCAAGCGGTCGATCAACATACCGGCCATCAAGCTGGGCATCATTGTCGGACCGGACCAGGTGGCCCGTTACGCCCGTGACATGGGCATCACAACCCGGCTCGTGAACGTCTACTCGCTTGCACTCGGAAGCAGCGAGGTCACGCTCTTCGACATGGTCAAGGCGTACGGCGTTCTGGCCAACCAGGGCACGCGCCTGGAACCGTACGCCGTCGAGAGGATCGAGAACAGGAACGGCCGCGTCCTCACGACACACATGGCCTCCAGCTACGAGGCCATCTCGCCGGCAACGGCGTTCGTCGTGACCAGCATGCTCGAGAGCGTGATAAACAGCGGCACGGGGTGGGCGGCGAGGGCCTGGGGCTTCAGCTACCCGGCCGCCGGTAAGACGGGAACGACCAACGACTGCACCGACGCGTGGTTCGTCGGCTTCACACCGAGTGTGGTCTGCGGCGTGTGGGGCGGCTTCGACGACAGGCGCTCGATAGGCGAGAACATGACAGGCGCGAGAGTCGCCCTGCCGGTCTGGACGGAGTTCATGAAGGCCGCGCATCTGAACGTGCCGAAGAACGCCTTCGAAGTGCCGCCGGGCGTGGTGATGCGGAGAGTCTGCGCGGAGACCGGCGAACTGGCGGGGAGTGACTGCGAGGAGACGCTGGAAGAGGTCTTCATTCAGGGCAGCGAGCCCGTCAGGCAGTGCCGCGCACACTCGCGCGACCGGAGAAGCCACCGCGTGTTCGCGCCGGCGGGAATGTAGCGGGGTCTCGGGCCGAATACCCCGGACTCGTGCGTCGGTCCACCGGGCGGACCCGACCGTGGTGCCGCTCCCGGCACGGCCGCGACGCCTACTCGAGTATCGAAAGCAGTCGGCTGCCCACACGAGGCTCGTCCGGCCCGTAGTCGAACGCCGCTCTGACCCTCGTGAGTGCGCCCTCGGCCTCGTCCTTCTCCCGGGCGTGAACCAGTGCCACGACGTCTCCCCTGCCCACGGCAGTGCCTATCGGAGCCACGATCTCGACGCCCACCGCGGGATCGACCGTCTCATCTACCGTCCTGCGACCCGCGCCCAGCCCTGTCGCCGCGAGACCCACCGTCAGTGCGTCGACGCCGGTGACGTACCCTTCGCCGGACGCGGTGACCTCGGCGACGGCGGCAGCGCGCGGCAGCGCACCGGGGTCATCTATGACCCCGGTGTCCCCACCCTGCGCAGAGATGAACCGTGAGAAGACCTCCAGCGCCCGTCCGTCGTCCAGAGCGCCGGTCGCGAGCGTTCCCGCCTCTTCGGCGCCGGACGCCAGCCCGGCCATGAGTATCATCCTCCCGGCCAGCGCCAGACTGGTCTCGCGGACATCGAAGGGACCATCCCCCTTCAGAACCTCGATCGACTCCCTGACCTCCAGCGCGTTCCCGACCATCCGACCGAGAGGAGACGCCATGTCGGTCATGAGCGCCACCGCGGGCAGGCCCAGTCGCCCTGCCGTCCGCACGAGCGCGGACGCCAGCCGCCGGGCCTGCTCGATGTCACCCATGAACGCGCCGCGCCCCACCTTCACGTCGAGCACGAGAGCGTCGAGCCCGGCCGCGAGCTTCTTCGAGAGGATGCTGCCGACTATCAGAGGCACACACTCGATGGTCGCGGTGACGTCGCGCAGGGCGTACATCTTCCGGTCGGCCGGGGCGAGCTGCGGTGACTGCCCCACTATGGCCATGCCGACATCGGCAACCAGCTCCGCGAACCTCGCAGGCTCGAAGTCCGTACGCATGCCCGGTATGGATTCCAGCTTGTCCAGGGTGCCTCCGGTGTGCCCCAGACCGCGCCCCGACAGCATCGGGACGCGCACGCCGACGGCCGAGGCCACGGGGGCCACGATCAGCGAGAGCTTGTCACCCACGCCGCCCGTCGAGTGCTTGTCCACCTTGGGGCCCTCTACGCCGCTCATGTCGAGGACCTCGCCGGAGTCCAGCATGATCCTGGTGAGCGCCTCGGTCTCCGCGTCGGTCGCGCCGGCGAAGAACGTGGCCATCAGGAAAGCCGACATCTGGTAGTCCTCGACACGCCCATCGACGAAACCGAGCACCATGTACTCGAGTTCCTCGACCGTGAGTTCCTTGCCCTCGCGTTTCCTGACGATGATCTCGTACGCGTTCAAGCCGTCTCCCGCAAACAGCGAACCGGCGCGTTCCGCCGGCTCTCTCGCCTTGTCCCGGGCGCGTCACTGCCGCCCTGCTCTCCCGGCGTCCGTCGCACGCTACCCGCCGACTATCTTGACGCTCGCGCTCGCCCCGATCCTGGAGGCTCCCGCGGCGATCATCTCCTCCGCCGTCTCCACATCGCGGATCCCGCCCGCGGCCTTCACTCCCATCTCCTCCCCCACCACCCCCCGCATGAGGGCCACGTCGTGGGCAGTAGCACCCCCGGGCCCGAACCCCGTCGACGTCTTGACGAAGTCCGCTCCGGCCGCCTTCGCCAGGGCGCATGCGGTGACCTTCTCCTCGTCCGTGAGCAGTGCGGCCTCGATGATGACCTTCGAGACCACGATGCTCCTGCACGCATCCACCACCGCCCGGATGTCGCGTTCGACCAGTTCGTGGTCCTTCGACTTGAGGGCACCCACGTTGATGACCATGTCGACTTCCTGCGCGCCGTCGCTGATGGCGCGCTCCGTCTCGAACGCCTTGACCTCGGAGCGGTTGGCCCCCAGCGGGAAGCCGACGACCGTACAGACCTTGACGTTGGTCATGCGGAGCATCTGAGCGCACAGCGGCACGTAGCAGGGATTGACGCACACCGAGGCGAAGCGGAAGCGCAGCGCCTCCTCACAGAGCTTCTCTATCTCCTCCCTCGAGGCCGAGGGCTTCAGGACAGTGTGATCTATCATGGAGGCCATCCGCTCGCCGGCGTCACCGAGACCGCTCGTCGCGCTGATCCTGGCGGCCCCCGAGGCGACGATGGAGTCGACCTCGTCAGGGCGTTTCTCGACGCACAGGCCGCACGCGGTGCAGGGGTCGCACTCCCCTGTCGGGTCCGCGCCGCCTGTACCTACGAGTCCCAGACGCGACATGACCTCGCTTGTGACCCTCGCGACTAGTTCTTCTCTGTCCATAGCTTCTCCAGATCGAGGATCTTCTGGACCCGGCGCTCGTGACGCCCTCCGGCGAAGTCCGTGGCGAGCCAGACGCGGACCATCTGCCGCGCGAGGCCGCGCCCGACGACGCCCGACCCGATCGTCAGGACGTTCGCGTTGTTGTGCTCTCTGCTGTTCACGACGGTCTTGACGTCGTGGCAGCAAGCAGCGAGCACTCCCGGGACACGGTTCGCGGCCATGGACGAGCCAATTCCCGCGCCGTCGACAACGATCCCCCGGTGGCACTCCCCGCTCGCGACGGCCGTGGCCACTCTGTGGGCGAAGTCAGCGTAGTCGCAGGCGGTCTCGTCCGTCGTACCGACGTCCTTCACGCGAAGACCGAGTTCCTCGGTCAGATAGCTCTTGAGGACCTCCTTGAGGGCGAACCCGCCGTGGTCGGACCCCAGGGCTATCGCACCAGGGGAAGAAGGGGGCACGGAGGTCACCGAGTCCTCCTGTGAGGACTCCAGGACCTCTCTGACTACACTCTCGACGCGGTCTCTGTCCATGTTAAGTGGATCCTCCCGCGGTCAGGAAATGTGGCGGCCGGACGCTAGCCCCTGTAGGAAGTGAAGGGCCTGGGGAACAGCTCCGCGATGGTCGTGTGAACCCTCTGGCCCGGCTTCGACTCTACGATGATGGGCAGCTCCCGGGCGAACTCCCAGATGACCTGGCGGCAGACACCACAGGGCATGGTCGGCTCGCCCGTCGAGTCCGTCACGATCGCCAGCCTGGCGAAGTCGGTCACGCCGTCCGCCACCGCGCGCGCGATCGCGTTCCTCTCCGCGCAAACGGACAGACCTATCGACGCGTTCTCGACGTTCACGCCCGTGAAGACGCGCCCGTCCGCCGCGAGGAGAGCCGCTCCTACCCTGAACCCGGAGTAGGGCGCGTGTGCGTTCTCCTTGACCTCTCTTGCCTGCCCGATCAGTTCGTCGTCGCTCAAGGATGCTCCTCTCTGTCGAATCCCCAAAGGCAGAAGCATGGTAGCATGGGGACTTCCCGACCTTCAAGACGGAAACCACCCGTCGCACCCTCGCGGGATTCGCCGGCACACAAAGCGGGGGCATCGCCATATGGCGCCGCCCCCGCTTCGATTCAAGACGTCTCGAACCTCGCTAGTCCCCGAACGCCATCGTCAGAGAGATCCTGTGCGTGGCCTCGAAGTCCTCGTGGTCCGTGTAGGTGTAGTCGAGCTGGAAATCGCTGTACTTGAAGCCCGCGCCGTAGGACAGGTTGCCCATATCGACGCCGGTCTTGTAGCCGGCACGCAGCGCCAGCATGTCATACACCCAGACCTCGCCACCCACGGCCATGGCAACGTCGCGGTTCTTCGGCATCAGAGCATCGACGCCGACCATCAGGTCCACGTTCGGGATCTGGGCCCTGAAGGTCGAGTACGAGACACCGCCCGCAAAGGTCATCGTCTGCTCGTCTTCCTCGCCGACGAACTTGAACTTCGTGCCGAGGTTCCTGACGGCGAGACCGAACTTGATCTGGTCTTCCATCACCCCGTAGAGGAAACCGAGATTGACGCCGATCGCGGTATCGGTCTCATCTTCGAAGCTGCCCTGAATCACGTGACCGGAGACACCGAACGACATGTCGCAGATGTTCGGCACGTCGAATCCGTATCCGCCCACGAAACCGAGGTTGTACGCCTCGGCCGACCGGTTCAGATCCGTCCCGTCGACGTCGTACACGTCAACGCCGCCGAGGTCGAAGTACGCCAGACCCAATGCGAGCCCGCCGTCTCCGCGGGGCAACCCGACGCCCAGGTAGCTGAAGGACGTGTCGTCGAGCCACTCGATCTGACTCACGCCCAGACTGAGACGCGAGATATTCGAGAGACCCGCCGGGTTGTACGTCAGACTCCAGAGGTCACCGGGAGCGGCCGTGTACGCGGCCACAGCGCTCGGCCCCGCACCGATTCCGATTCCGAAGACGTCCAGATAGGTGCTTCCCGCCGTACCGTCTTCCGCCCAGGCCACGCTCGACACAACCAAAGCAGCGACCAGTATGAGAGGAAGACCGAACATTCTAGTCATGCGACAACCTCCTTGATTCCGGGGGAGGGGCGGGGTCTGCCCCCCCGCCCCCTGGCAAGTATGGCCTGTTACTTGATGACCATGATCTTCCGTGTAACAATCTCGTCGCCGGTGTCGATCGTGACTATATACATGCCGCTGGCCACGGTCTTGCCGTCGTCGTTCGTCAGATCCCACTGCACGTTCTCGTCACGTCCGCCGCCTGGTGTGAGATCAGCAACCAGGCCTCCGAACATGTCGTAGAGCTTAACCACGGCCCCACCCTCGTAGTCTCCGCCGAGAGCGATGGTGATACCACCTGCGTTCTCGTTCGTCTTGTACGGGTTCGGGAAGATGGCAATGGAGCCCTCACCCCGCTCGAGCACTACCGTGACATCGAGGACGTCCATCTCGACGCCGTCGTGCAGCACCTGGAGCGTGCCCGTGTAGTTCTGACCAAGCAGCCCCGCGGGCACCTGGATCACGAGGTCGAACGTCCCCTCGCCGGCGTACGGAACAGCCAGACCCTCGGGGAACACCGTCGGAGCCGGGATCACCGAGCCAGTCTGGTCGCCCTCGAGATCCGTCATCGCAAACGTGATGCCCGAGTTGACGCCGACATTGCCCATGTTCACCAGCGTGACGTCTTCCAGAGTGACGCTCTCGCCCGCGACGCCGTCCGCCGTGATCAGACCGTCATACTCCGGATTGAAGTCGAGGTCGATGACCTGGGGAACGATGACCGTGACCGGGAACGTGCCGCTGAGATAGCCGTCAGCCGTGATCTCAACCGAACCGTAGTAGGTTCCGGCCTCGAACTGCGGAAGGGCATAGTAGTCAACCGTCCCGCTCTCACAGTCGCCCCAGCCCACAGTGCCGCTGACCGACACCGCAGCCGAGAGACCGATGGGCAGGCCGCTGACCGTACCGGCGACACTACTCAGGTCGCAGTTGCCGAGGTTGCAGACCTCGAACACCTTCGCGCCCGCGCCGTCGACCAGCACGGTAGGCAGCTCGGTAGCCGAGACACTCATGGACGGGATGCAGTTGACTGTGACCTCGATCGTCAGCTCGTCGAACTGCCCATCACCGCCGGCCAGAAGCGTGACCGTTCCGGTGTAGGTGCCCGCCCTCGTGCCCGCGGGAATCGAGACGCAGATATCAGTTGCCGCGTTCGAGTCCATCGGGATGGTCAGGCTGGCCGGATTGAAGTCGATCGCCGAAGCCGGTATGGGCGCGCCGGGACCGACCAGGTTGCCGACACTGAAGTGAACGTCGCCGGCCTCGGCGTTGCCGATGTTGTTGACTACGGCCAGGCCGCAGACCTGCTCACCCGGGTCGCCGGTCGCCGTCCACAGCGTCTCATCGAACTCGATGTTGATCAGCGATCCGACGTCGATCGTCAGATGGAAGTAATCCATCAGCGTAGCGACAGCCGGGATCGTCGGGTCGTAGATCACACGCGGTCCGATCTCGCCGGGAAGCCAGCCCAAACCGGTGTCGAGACCCCTCGCCGCGATCGGCACCGTGCCGTCGCCGGGCACCCAGCCGGGTGGGTGGTCTGTCAGGTAGGTGCCGGCAGGCAGGTCGGCAGGAATGTCGGCCAGGGTCAGACGATACAGCTTCGGCGCACCGTTCAGGAGCAGCGTGTCACCCATGGTGCCGTCCAGCAGCACCTCGATCGAGTGCACGCCGTCAGGAGCGTACGCCAGGAAGCTGACCGGATCACCGCCATCGGCCGGGATCTTCTCGAGCGTGCCCGTGGTCGGGTCGTAGTACGCGAGGTCGAGAATGGTCTCGGTACCGGGACCGTCCCAGTCGTCCACGTTGGTGTTCGGGCCGGCCGCGTAGACCACGAAGTCGCGGATCGTCACTCCAACCTCGCCCGGCGTGACCGCGATGTAGATCTGGTTGCCGGCCACGCTGCCGTAGTCGTCGTGGATGTCGATGTCAGGCAGCACCAGCATGAACTTGAGCGCGAACGTGTCGGAGACCTCGTCGACGTCCCAGTACCCGTTCGGGTTCGGCTCCCCCGGCGGGTGTGGGATGTCCTCGAACACCGTGACCACGCCCTCGTAGTCGCCGACCGGGAGCGTCGACGTGTCGATGTAGACGAAGAACGAGTCGACCGTCGCCAGTGGCATACCGGCCATGAGCGGCGAGTCGAAGCTGATGGCCGCTGTCGGATCCACGGGACCGCTCGTGAACGCGAACTCCGCCAGGATGTCGTACGTCAGATCGACGTTACCCTGATCATCGAACGTGTTCAGATCCCAGTCACGGCCGATCCACGGAGCCGCGGGCAGATCGTTGTAGTCGTTGGTCCCGTCCGGCGGGTGGCCCGGATGCGGCCAGTCGCCGTCGGGATAGGTGTTCGGGTTCGCGATCCTGAACATGCCCTCGATACCGTCCGGGTGCATCGGTGCGCCCGCCAGGTGCATCTCGCCGATCGCTCCGGACTCCCAGAAGTCGTGCGGGTCGGAGGCAAGACCTATGCCGAGCGGGTCGCCGTCGTCGTCGCAGATGTCGATGTCCTTCTGCGGCGCCACGTAGACCCTGAGCACGACGTAGTCGTCGGGCAGCTCCTGCTCACTGATGCAGTCGCCCGGCCAACTCGCGTTTTCCCTCGTCGTCTCCACCTGGATGTAGCCCATATACCAACCGGGCATCGCGCCCTCGGGAACGTCGACCGTCACGTCGATGCCCTCGATGTCGCCGGGTGCGAACCCGCTCAGGCTCTCCGGGAAGCAGCTGACGGCCGAGTAGTGGATCCAGTCGGCGTCGTCCGACGGAGCGCTGTAGTCCGCCGGCGGGTAGCCCCAGAGCTCACCGGCCCAGTGCAGCGACGTGACCGTGAGGTAGACGTCGTCGATCGGAACAGCCGCCATGGACGGGCCGTCACTCGGGTCGGGGTTGATGCCCTCATTCGTATGCACGACCCAGACCGTGCTGCCGTCGCTGTCGCCGGGCGGGACGCCGACGCCCGCGACTCCGATGTCGAGCGTGTCACCGGCCGCGCGCGTGGGCACCGCGAGCATGAAGTCGATGTCCCAGTCACCCTCGGTGCTGAGAAGCGGGTCGGTCCCGGCAAGTTCCGCTTCTATGCCGTCGCTGACGCCGCCGCGGTCCGTGTCACACACGTTCGGGTCGGTCTCGCCGACACCGCCCCAGTCGGAGTCCGTGTCGTACGGGCTGTTCCCGTCGCGGTAACCGTCGTTGTTCGCGTCCTCTCCGCCTCCTCCACCGTCCGGCAGACCGTCGCCGTCCGTGTCATCGACGAGCGGGTCGGTCGTGTAGGCGCCGTTCTCGACCACGTCATACCGCGCGTGGCCGGGCCACGGGTCCGAGGGATCGGTGTCGCTGCCCATCGCCGTCAGCAGACCCCACTCGAGACCGTCCAACAGATCGTCGCCGTCGGTGTCATACCACAGGCAGTTGGTGCCCGGATCCCTTGTCGGCACGCCGTAGATGACCTCGTAGCCGTCGATGAGACCATCGTCGTCGGTGTCATCATCGCGGGGATCGGGCTCGTCGACTCCGATGTCGCTGTTGTCGCCGTCAAGGTCGTCGTCCTCGACGTAGTCGGAGAACCCGTCCATGTCGGTGTCGTAGAGCGAAGGATCCGCGTTAGCGATGCCGTCCGCGTCCCAGAAGCCCGGGTCGGGGTCCGTGCCGCCCAGGAGCGGATCCACCCAGATGGTGTCGGTCTTGCCGACCTCGAAGCCGTCGTGCAGTCCGTCGCTGTCCGTGTCGAGCAGCTTCGGATCGGAGGCCTGGAAGCCCGGCTCGCCCGTGTGGGGCTGATGGATCACCTGGTAGTACTCGTCGCCGTCGAGGATACCGTCATCGTCGAAGTCACGGTCGCTGTCGGCGTAGTCGTGCCAGGTGCCCAGACCCTTCTCCTGCACGTCGGTCAGGTTGTCGTTGTCCGAGTCATCGTCCCACACGTTGACGATGCCGTCGCCGTCAGAGTCGTCGACGTAGGTCTCGAGGCCGTCACAGTCCCAGACCCAATCCTGGTCGCTGTCGACGTCCATGGCGTCGCTGGCGCCATCGCCATCGTTGTCGTTCACCGGATCTTCGACCGCACCCTCGTCACATCCATCGCTGTCCGTGTCGGGATTCGTGGGGTCCGTGCCGTAGCTGACGTACTCGTCACCGTCGGAGAGAGTGTCGCCGTCGGTGTCGCCGTCGTTCGGGTCGCTCTCCTGCCCGAACTCCGAGTCGTCACGCAGACCATCGTTGTCAGTGTCGGCATCGAACGGGGCCGTCGAATCCAACGAGTTGTCGACCCAGCCCGCGCAGTACGGCGAGCTCGGGGTATTCGCGAAGCCCTCGTAGTAGTCCGGCAGCGCGTCGTCGTCGGTGTCCCTGTCGGCCGCGTCCGTCTCACCCGGATCCGCCATGCCGTTCAGGTTCACATCCTCGACGCCGTCGTCGATACCGTCGAAGTCACTGTCGGTCAGACGCGGGTCGGTCTTCTTGCTGGTGTCCAGGTCGCCCGCGCCGAACGTGGCAGGGTTGGTCCAAGGCAGGTTGTGTGGGGGCGGCCCGGTCAGGTCGATGTTGCCAGCATTGAAGCCAACCTCGAGACCGTCCCAGAGACCGTCGCCGTCGGTGTCGACCATGAGCGGCCGCGTGCCGAAGATCAGCTCGTCACCGTCCCCGATGCCGTCGTCCTCGGTGTCGCCGTCCGCCGCCATCGTCTCGTAGTCCGGGTCATTCGGCTCCCAGCTACCGTTCGCGTTGGCATCCTCGTAGCCGTCGTAGAGACCGTCGCCGTCGACGTCCGGATCAAGAGCATCGTACCAGAGGTCGTCGTTGTCGTCGACAATGCCGTCACCGTCGGTGTCGTTGTTGTGCGGGTTCGTACCGATGAAGACAACCTCGACGTAGTCGTCGAGCCCGTCAGCATCCATGTCACTGTCGGTCGGGTCGGTCGGCCACGCCTGGCCCACGTCGTCGACGTCGAACCAGTCCGGGTGGAGCTCGTCGCCGTCGAACAGGCCGTCGCCGTCGAAGTCCAGCGTCAGGTGCATGGTCGGCGTTGCGGTGCCATCGAGCACGAACTCCTCGACGTCGAACAGACCGTCGCCGTCCGAATCGCTGGTGCTGGCAGGACTGCTAACAGCGACGGACGCATCGAGCGGATCGGAGTAGTTCGCAACCTCCACCGCGTCGAGGGTACCGTCCCCGTCCGTGTCAACGTTGCCCGGGTTCAGAGCGCCCACGTGGTAGCGAGTCCCGTCCCGTGCGTTCGTCGACGACGCGTAGTCGGCGTAGGCCATCTCCGTCCTGTCGTGCAGGAACTCGTAGTTTATACCGGGTGGCTGCTGCTCACGCCAGTCGGAGTCCGTATCGAACACGTTCGCCAGGCCGTCGCCGACGCCGAGCTCCAGATCGCTCAGGTCCTCCGTGAACGACCAGTCCATCTCGGTGACACCGTCGGCGGCCAGGTACGTGCCGCTGACCGTCTCGCCGTCCTGAATTCCGTCACCGTCGGTGTCGGAATCGAGCGGGTCGGAGCCCCAGCTGTTCACCTCCTCGCCGTCGTCAACGAAATCGCCGTCGGTGTTGGCATTGAGCGGATCGGTCCAGTGGGTATTGACCTCTTCTCCGTCCAGTAGACCGTCACCGTCGGTGTCGTCGTCGGTCGGGTCGGTGAACCAGATGTGGACTTCCTCGCCATCGAGGAGGCCGTCATCGTCGCTGTCCCATGAGCCGATTGCGGCCATCTCGGTCCCGTAGAACGCCTCATCGCCGTCCCAGATACCGTCACCGTCGCTGTCGGCGTCGAGCGCGTTCGTGCTCGAGTCACCGAAGGGCCTCGGCCTGGATTCGTCCAGGTTGCTGCCAACCAGATCGACGTCACCCGTCAGCCCTTCATCCACCCCGTCACCATCGGTGTCGTCCATGTCGAAATTGGTCTTGTGGATGTAGATCTCATCGCCCGGCGAAAGGCCGTCCGAATCACCTGGATCGTCGGCATCGATCGGGCTCGTGCCGTAGATGTTGTACTCGTGGTTGTCGTCGATGCCGTCGCCGTCCGTGTCGACGACCGTCGGGTCGGTCTCGGTAGCGCCCACCACTCCATCGCCGTCGACGTCCTCAAGCGCGTCGTCGATGCCGTCGTTGTCGCTGTCGAGGTCGAGCGCGTTCATCAGGCCGTCACCGTCCGAATCCTGCGCGCCATCGTTACCGTGGCCGTCCCAGCGACCGTCGCCGTCCGTGTCGGGATCCTGCGGGTCGGTCTTGTAGACGATGGTCTCGTCGGCGTCGTGCCAGCCGTCACCGTCGGAGTCCTCGGCCACGAGCGGATCGCTCGAGGCCTCGTGGAACTCGTAGCCGTCGCTGAAGCCGTCGCCATCCGTGTCGTAGAGCGTCGGGTTGCTCTCGCCGGCGTCGACCACACCGTCCGTGTTGAGGTCTTCCTCGCCGTCGGCGAGGCCGTCGTTGTCGCTGTCGACGTCTACCGCGTTGATGGCGCCGTCCCCGTCGGAGTCGTCGCCGGCCTCGTTGCCGACGCCGTCGACACGACCGTCGCCGTCCGTGTCAGGATCGAGCGGGTTGGTGCCGTAGATGGCAACTTCCTCGTGGTCGTTCCACGCGTCGCCGTCGCTGTTGGCAACGAGCGGGTCGGTGCCCCACATGTCTTCCCAACCGTCGATCAGACCGTCGCCGTCGGTGTCGGCGGCGAGCCAGTTCGTCTCGCCCAGACCGGGCTCCCACACACCGTCGCCGTCGTCCTCAACGCCGTCCGGAATGAAGTCACCGTCCGAATCGAGATCGAGCGCGTTGATGAGGAGATCCTCATCCTCAGGGCTGTCGACCAGACCTTCGATGCCGTCGGAGATACCGTCCCCATCCGTGTCCCAATTGGCCGGGTCGGTCTCGCCGACGTCGACGATACCGTTGGGGGGGTTGACGTCCTCCTCTGCATCGTCCAGACCATCACCGTCCCAGTCACTTCCCTCGTCCGTGACGTCACCGTGAATGCCGTGCTTGGCTTCATAGAAGTCCGGCAAGCCATCCCCGTCCGTGTCGTAGTAGTACGCGCCGGCCGGGGTGGCCACAGCTACCGTCAGCGAGAACACGACCAGAAGAGAAGCGAGCGCAAGCATCGCGCCTCTGTCGCTGCGGTTCTCTCTTGCCATCCGACAACCTCCTAGAAGGGCATGTCCACTCCATAGTCGCGGCCCATGACCAACGGGTAATCGCAACCCGGATCTCCGCTCCGCGGTCTACCGGCACCATGGGCGAAGAGCACCCGCCACCTCTCCGGGTGGCGATCCGTCTCTCACCTCACTGTCCGAAAGACTCCCCTGTTTCACCTCCTCTTGGACGCTGGATATGCCACCACGAAGGTGGCCTCCGAACGTAGGAACCCCCAATCTCGTGTCGCTTCGCCTCTGCAGGCTGGATTGTTGCTGGAACTCACGGCAATCTAGCACAGGGTTTCAAAATCTGTCAACCTTCTTCTGGCCGCTCCATCCGCGCCCACTGAGTCTTTCAACACCGGGTGCTCTGTTAAGTTACGGAGCCTGGACGCCTCTCATTCGACCGTCTGCGATGGGGCGTTCACCCGCCGTCCCCGGGCCCGCAGCGAGGCCGAAAGAGCTCACTTTTCGTCCGCCAACCGCCTGCTGCCCACGGCCCTCCGTTCGGTGAGCGTCCGCATTCCGACGGTCTCGCCGCTTCTTATGTAGACCCTGGTGACCCTCTTGCCGATCCCGCAGATAATCTCGTAGTTGATCGTCCCCACGCGGGCGGCGACTTCGTCCACCGTGATCTCCCCGTCTCCCTGCTTCCCGAAGAGCACGACCTCGTCCCCGACGCGCGCTTCCGGGAGCGCGTCGATGTCCACGAGCGTCACGTCCATTGTCACGCGCCCGACGATGGGGACCCTCTCGCCGCGCACGAGCACCTCGCCCGTGTTGGAGAGTCTCCAGCTGTATCCGTGCCCGTAGCCCACCGGAATCACAGCTATGCGCATCGCCCGGGGAGTCCGAAAGGTCATACCATAGCTGATCGGATGTCCCTCGGGCAGCTCTCGTATCTGCGCTATCCGCGACTTGAAGCTCATCGCCGGCAGAAGCTGTGCGTCTCCCGACGAGCCAGCCGACGGCCTGAGGCCGTAGACCATGATGCCCGGGCGAACCATGTTCATAGGCGCGGCCAGGGACTCCCCCATGCCGAGAAGGGCGGCGCTGTTGGCCGAGTGCCTCATGGGAACCGAGATCCCCTTCCTGTCCAGCCGCTCCAGCAGGCCCACGAACTCGGACACCTGGCCTCTCGTGAAAGCGACATCCTCGTCCGACGCGGGGAAATGCGTGTAGACGCCGTCCAAGGACAGACTGGGGAGCTTCCCTACCGCGGTCACGAACGGAAGCGCCTCCTCCAGCCCGACACCACTTCGCCCCATGCCCGTGTCGACTTCCACGTGCACGGAGCCGGTCTTCGCCCGATCGACGCAGACGCGGGACAGAGCCCTCGCTATCCCCAGGCTCGGGACGCTACACGCCAGATCGTACTCGATGACGTCTCGTGTCTCGCTCTCCATCGGAGGACTGAGAATCAGGATCGGAGACGCGATCCCGGCCTGCCTGAGTTCTATTCCCTCCTGGAGCGTCGCGACGCCGAGCATATCGACGCCCGCGGTCACGGCCGCCCGCGACACCTCCACCGCCCCGTGGCCGTAGGCGTCCGCCTTGACCACAAGCAGGATCATCTGGCCCGCATCGATGCGCGTTCTCACCTCGCCGATGTTGTGCGCGAGGGCATCCAGGTCGATCTCAACCCATGTGGAGAATCGCACGGCACACCCCTTCAAAGGCCTCTAAGGTCCGCTCCGCACAAGCCAGTACCTAGTAGCACAGCACCCCGGAGCCCGCAAGTTCTTTCGCCCGAGCGGCGTTCCAGCCCGTCTGTTCGCATCAAGCCGTGGCGGCACTCGAGCCCTCTCCCGCCGCAGCTCAGAGACCACGCGCCCCCTGCTCGTGCGCCGCCGCGCCACACGGCGACTTGCGATTGAAAAGCGGCGCGCGCTCTAGTATCGTTACGTCCCTGCGGCAGGCTCGCCCGCCGCCCGTTGTGACGATATGGTGGTCGATACGCGTCTATCCCGCGTCTCTGCAGCCGGTCGCTTTCCGGCTGTCCCGACAGACACGCGGCAACAGAGAGGAACGGACCTGATGTCAGGCAAGTCCAGTGACGCCTTCGCGAGGCTCGTCGATCTGACGGCCACGCTCCGCTCGCCGGGCGGGTGCGCGTGGGACCGCGCGCAGACCGTGGCCACCATTCGCCCTCATCTCGTCGAGGAATTCCACGAGGTCCTCGAGGCACTGGACGCCGACGACGACGAGCAGCTTCGCGACGAATTGGGCGACCTGCTCTTCCTCATCGTTTTCATGGCCAGGATGACGGAAGAGGAGGATCGATTCGACCTGACGTCGGTCGTCGAGGGCATAGACGCCAAGCTCAGGCGCCGTCACCCGCACGTCTTCGGTGACAAGGAAGCATCGACTCCGAACGCGGTGCGAAGCCACTGGGAGGCGACGAAGCTCACCGAGAAGAGCCACTCGGGACGCACGTCCATTCTGGACGGACTGCCCAGGGACTTCCCCGCTCTGCTCACCGCCCGCCGACTCCAGGAGAAGGCGGCCGCCGTCGGGTTCGACTGGGACGACCTGGCGGATGTTCTGGCGAAGGTCGACGAGGAACTGGCCGAGCTGCGCGAGGAGATAGCGGACCGACGAGCGGAAAAGTACGAAGAGGAGCTCGGCGACCTCCTCTTCGCGATCGTCAATATCGCGCGCACGCTCGAGGTCGATCCGGAGGCCGCTCTGCGGAAAACCAACCTCAAGTTCCGCAGACGGTTCGCTCTGATCGAGGACAGGTTCCGGGACAGGGACCTGAGCAAGGTCGGGCTCGAGGCGATGGACCGCGTGTGGAACGAGGCGAAGGACCTCGAGACGAAGAACGAGGACTGAGCAGCGGACGAAGGACGCACGGCCACTGCCGCCGGACAGCCCGCCGGGCGCCGCTACGGGCGGTCCCACCTTCCAGAGACGTAGTCCATGATTATCTCACGGTGATCGAACGCCATCTCCTCGGGGAGTTCCGCGGCGTCGGACACGCGCGCGCTGGCCGCGTCGTCCGCGGCGGAGAGCTCCCCGCGTCCGCTGGCAACGAACACTGTAGTGATCGTGTGGAGCCTCGGGTCCCTGGCCGGGTCCGAGTAGACGTGGAACTGGCGGAGGTCGACGACCGTCAGGCCGGTCTCTTCCCTGGCCTCGCGGATTACGGCGTCCTCCGCGCTCTCGCCCCGATCGACGAAGCCGCCGGGGAGAGCCCATCCGGGCGGCGGGTTCCGTCTCTCTATCAGCACGATGCCGCCCTGGTACTCGATGATGATGTCGACGGTCGGTACCGGGTTCCTGTGCTCGCGCTTCCCGCTTCCACCTAGTCGTCCGGACATCCGTCGCCGTCCTCGAAGCCGTCGAGATCTTCGGGTTCGTCGGGGCACATGTCGCGCTCGTCGACGATGCCGTCGCCGTCGTTGTCGAGGTCGGGCACGCCGTCCTCATCCTCGAATCCGTCGTAGTCTTCCATCAGAAGCGGCCGGCCGTCGGAGCCGTCGGGAATACCGTCTGCGTCGTTGTCCGGGTCGGGACACCCATCGTCGTCAAGGAAGCCGTCCACGTCCTCGGCGTGCCTGGGACACCCGTCCCGGAAGTCGGGGATGCCGTCCGAGTCGGTGTCGGCCGCGAACACGGGCCAGGCGTACGCGACCTTCAGCGTGGCGACCCAGTCGGGGTAGGCGTTGTGAGGGTCGAAGTCCGGCGTGCTGCGGTCATCGCCCGAGATGCCGACCGACAACCCGCCCGTCGCGATCCAACCGGAGCTGAATCGCACACGCACACCGGGCGTGATCGTCAGGGGGTTCTCCTTGAGAGCGACGAGGTCCTTCCCCTTCAGGATGTCCCCACGGAACTCAGTGAAGAGATCGACGTTCCGCCCGGGGAACTCGACGGCGCCACGCAGGATCATGGCGTCATTGTCGCTGTCGGCTCCGCCTGCCGGAACCGCAGGGTAGTAGTCGGGGAAGAAGCGCCGTCCGCTGGCGACGTTCCCGTGGAACGCCCATCCCACGTTCGCGTGGAGCCTCAGTGGCAGCCGGTCCGTGAAGTCCGCGGTCACGAGCAGAGCGGCCTCCCAGTCGGTGTCGGAACCGCCGGTCAGGTGAAGGTGCTCACCGTCCGCTCCATCAAGCCCAAGCTCAGACCCGACGGGCAACCCCACACGCCCGTCCAGAGCGAACGACAGAACGGACCAGTCGACCGGCACCCCCAGCTTGACGCCGATGACCGGCGAGTCGAGTCCTGTCACGTCCTGAGAACTGGCGACGTCGCCCCAGGTCGCTCGGCGCACGGGCACGTGGGCCGAGACCTCGAGCCATGTCGTCAGTCCGTATGTAGCCCCCGCACACAGGCTGGTGTACCGGCCGGACGTTTCCTCTCCCAGGAACTCAGAGGCGTCCAGCGACTCGAAGTACTCCGCCCCCACACGGATGGTCAGCACACCCCTGGTCTGGAGTCTGGCCGTCCGCAGGAGGATGAGATCGGAGCCACCGGAAGAAGCGCCTCCGGACCAGCCCTGCAGGCCGGCGGCGGCACCGGGCACCAGGAGCACCGAGAGTGAGGTGACAAGCACACCCCGCACCACAAGGCTGCACACGAGACGCCTCGGAAAGCGGAAGATCCGTCCGAGCCTCCTCATCCGGTCTGCTCCTCTCCCGCATCGGCAGCCGCCCCGGCCTTCGGGTCGTCGGTAGCCGCCCCGGTCTTCGCGTCGTCGGGAGCCGCCCCGGCCTTCGGGTCGTCGGTAGCCGCCTCGGCCTCCCCGGCGTCGGGGCCATCCGCCTCATCGGTGGGCGCCTCTTCCACGCCGGTCCCCTGCTCCTTCGCCACGTCGACGTAGTTCATCCTCAGCTGATACAGAACGTGGTCCAGCAGCCGCTTCTCATCCACATTGAGGTTGCCGTCCGTCTTGCGCTTGATCGCAGCCAGCATCTCGATCGAGTCGCTCGCGCCCGTGAGGTCCACCTCCACGTCGCCGGTCAGGGGATGTGCGATCTTCCCGAGTTGCTGCATTGCGGCCGCCTCGAACGTGGCTATCAGCCTGAACAGGTAGCCGTCGATGCCCGCTGCGTCACCGACCGTGTCCTTCTCCATATCGTTCCTCCATGAGAATCGTCATCGTGCTGCATCTGCCCCCAATATAGGGTGCTCCGTGCGGAGCGTCAACGAGAGAACACCCCCGGAGGAGGCGACGCCCCGCGCACGTCGCCGTGGTGGCGGAGCCTCCAGATGATGAGTACCGTGCTCCGACCGCGCTCATAGTACGGGCTCGAGCGGAATATCTCGTCCTCTTCCCGAACCGGTACCTCGTCCGCCCAGACCTCGTAGCGGAGCGAACGGAACGGAAGAGTGATCGCGCCGTATCCACCCACGACCAGGACGTCGTTGTCCTCTCGGTCCGAGAACGTGTGCTCGACCAGATAGTCGACATCGCGGTCGCTCAGAAACGCGTTCAGCCTCCGCTCCCGGAGGACGTTCTGGAAGTCGAAGGTGCCCACGAGCCCGTCGAGGTTGACGACTCGTCGCTCGCTGAAGAACCCGAAGTGGCCGGCGTTGGCCATGCTGAAGACGTCGGTCTCATCCGTGTTCTCCCTCGCCCACACGGCGGCCTGATACGACACGACGTGCCAGCACGCGTCGAGCGGGCGTGTCGCCCGGTCCGCAACGGCAAGGAGGCCGCACAGGAAGATGGCGGTGACTCCCACCCGGTAGACCCACCTGCGGACAAGTGACGACCCCGGGGAGAGAAGCCACGCGACGAGGGGGCCGACGGCGAGCGTCAGGAACAGGCCGTACGAGGTGAAGTACCAGGCTTCCGTCCACTTCATGAACAGGAGCGAGTATGGGAAATGAACCAGGATCGACGCGGCCATGACCGCGAGAGCTGAGTGATAGAGCGTCTCGCCGTCTGTCGAGCCGGAGCGGCGCCCGGCTCGGCGAAGCCGCGCGAACCAGACGAGGTACACAACGGCGGCCGCGACGGCGGCAACCGCCGCGCCTGCCTTGAGAGGTCCAAGGTGCGCGAGCACATGCGGCGTGAATTCGGCGTGCGGGAAGCTCGACTTGAGCACACCGCTTATCGGCACCGGATGACCGAACACGAGCAGGTTGTGCGCCAGATACGGCGCGACGATCACAGAGGCACCCAGGGCGATCATGGCGAGCCGCACGAGCGCGATCCGCCTGGCCCGCGAGCCCGCGCGTATGCCGGGAAGACACGCCACGCAAATGGCGGCTCCCAGGAAGACGGCGTCGAGACGCGAGAGCATGGCGGCGCCGAGGGCGAGCCCGAACACGAACTCGCGACGCGGACGATGCTCGTCGAACACGCGCCAGCCCACACCGAGCCCAAGTAGGACGGAGAGAGAGAGCACCAGAAACGCCGACTCCATACCTGTCGTGCCGGGAATCTGCACCAGGAGTATGAAGAGAAGGCACGCAACGACTCCAACGCGCGCCTCGTAGAACTTCGATTGGACTCTGAGAACGACGACGCCCGCGAGTGTAAGGAGCAGCGCCTGGATCACCAGCACTACCCTGAGCAGAAACTCGGGCGTCCCCTTGACGACCGTGAAGAGCCCCGCGAGTGCGTACGTCCAGAGGGGTTGAAGGCCGTTCGTCCGGTGGATACCGTCGAACGAAGACCCCTCTCCCGCCGCGATGTTCTGAGCGACCTCGAGGAAATACGACGCGTCGTCGGGCACGACACTGATGACCCGGAGGAAGCCGGCGGAGACCGCCGAGACCACGAGGTAGCACAGCGCAGCGGCCATCAGGATCACGATGAGCAACGTGGCAGGCGACTTCCGCCGCGACTGTTCCGGTTGGAGGCTAGTCATGGGCGAACCACCCTTCCACATACTGAGGCGGGATCCTGATGACCTCGAACAGGGACGCGATGTACCGATCTTCATCACCGGCCTGAGCCGGGTTGACGTACTCCCACACGATCTCGTGCTCGGGCGTCACCTCGATGGCGCGCCCGCGGTCCGTCTCGCTGATCAGCGTGTTGCCGTTCGGTAGCCGCTGGTTGGACCCGCACTGCGGGGAATGGAAGACCTTGTCCGCGTCTCCCTTGTACACCCAGACGATCTCCTTCGTGGCGGGGTCGAACTCGATGATCCTCGACGCCCCCCGGCTGCCGCCGTTGTCGAAGATGAGCATGTGGCCGTTGTCGAGAACCGTCGGCTGATGCTGCTTGAGCCACGGCCCCTCCAGTCCCCACACGACCAGTTCTTCCTCCATGTCGATCACGGCGATGTTGTCGAGTTCCCGGATGCAGATGAGGACGTTCCCCTCCCGGAACGCGGGGTGCAGATCGGCCAGCCTGCC
>DAOWER010000122.1 GCA_030638405.1 Candidatus Eiseniibacteriota bacterium
CTCCCCCTCTATCTCGATGAGCACCTTGTCGAGGGCCCGGAGCTCCTCCGTGTCTCCCTCGGGCACCAGCGGCGTGTTCTGATCGGACAGGTAGGCGGCCACCGACACGTCGCGCGTCACCTGCCCGGAAACGTTCAGGCGCAGCGACTGCTCGAGGCTCGGGTCGCGATTCGAGCCCACGGTGATGCCGAACGTCTTGGCCCCACCGATGGAGAGCCCGTGCGAGGGTGGAGGCGAGACCGCGGGCGTGTCGGGGCGCTCGAGAAGCAGGGCATCTTCCGCGAAACCCGGGGGCAACACCGCCAGGGACTCGAGGACGGCGCGACGATGGATCTTTTTCAAGTTCAAGGGGATGAAGCGGTAGGTGATGGTGACGGCGCTGTCGTCGGGGATCGCGGACACGACAGTGATGGTCCCGCCGTCGTAGTCTATCTCGTAGTCGACGCCGCGCGTGAGAGCCTCGCCGTCGACCCGAACGCTGTCGCTGCCCGCGATCACAAACACGTCGGCCAGCTCCACTCCCGCCATCGCGTCGGCGGGATGCACCGACAGCTCGCGGAACCCCCCTCTTCGAACGATGGAGTCCGCGTGAGACGCCTGCGGAAGCAGAAACAGGACGAGCAGAACGGCGAAGACCGCTCCCGCGAAGCCCGCCCGGCGCGCTCGCGGCGCTGCGCCGCGAGCAGGGCCCGCCGGGCGTCCGGCACGCGCTACACCGGAGCGAACCCTAGCGTCCTGGGGCATCGGCGCCATAGGCAATCTCGATCAGCTGCACGCGCCCGGCCTCGCCGTCAAGCGCGACCAGCTCGCCCGCGGCGCCCAGCGCGATGGAGGTGAAGCGAAAGCCCTCAGACCCCGACAGCGACGTCGTGTGAGGACCCCCGCCGGCGGGGAACGCCAGCACGCGGTTGTGCCGCGCGTCGACCACCAGAACGTTCCCGCGCGCATCGAACGCGACGTCCAGAGGCTCGAGCGTGTCGGGAGCCGACAGCGAGTAGAGATGGCCTCCGAACTCGTCGAAGACCTCGACGGAGAACCGACCGGGGTCGGCCACCGCGATCTCCCTCGAGGGACCGGCCGCAACGTCGCTGGGCGCGAGGAGCCCGCCCTCGTCCAGGCCGAACCACCCGACGGGCTCGAGCGCCTCGTCGAACTGCGAGTAGGTCAGCACGGACTGGGTGTCCGTATCGACCAGGAGGAGTCCTCCGGCCTTCCCGACCGCGATGGCCACGGGGCTGCCCGCGCTGTCCTCGGTCACCACCAGGTCGACGTAGTCACCCTTGATGTCGTAGCGGGCCACTCGGCGGTTGCCCTCATCGAGCACGTAGACGTAGAACCCCCGGTAGACACACACGTCGCTCGGGCGGTCCAGTCGGTCCGCGTCCCAGCCGTAGCCTCCGAACTCCTGAACGAGCGTTCCGTCGCGCCCGACGACGAGCACCCTGTGGTTGCCGGTGTCCGCGATGACCACGTTCCCCCTGTGGTCCATCTCCACCGCCTCGGGCGCTCTCATGCCCAGTTCGCCCGTGCCCGGCAGCTCATTGAGCACCAGGAGCCCGGTCACGGTGCGTTCGCCCCCCGACGAGGGCACGGGGCGCGGCACGGCCGCGTCGTCCGCGCGCGCCGGGAGTTCCGCGGTGACGACTGCCGCGGCCAGGACGGCCGTCACGACACGGACCGCGGTCAAGACGCGGACCGCCGTCAGCGGCGGCCGACGAAAACGACTTCTCCAGTCGGTCCACATAGTGGCTGTCTCCATCAGGGATGGGTCACAGGGGAGCGGCACGAACAGAAGGGAAACGCGGGCGTCAGAACGACACCTCGAGCGTCGCTCGGGCGCCGACCTCGCTGCCCGAGATCTGCGGAACCACGGAGATGCGCGCGCCGGGCTCGCCGCGGACACCGGCGTTGTGCCGCCTGGCCATCCACGCGCTGTCGATCGCGGAAAGGGCCCGATTGAGAATCGCCAGACCTGTCATGTAGAAGGCGTTCCTCTCCGATGTCGAAGCGTCGCTCCGGAGCTCCCGGTAATCGTAGAAGGTGTCCCTGGTGCCCCAATCCCACGAGAGGTCGCCGAAGTACCCGTTCTGCGTGAGGTACGCCGCCTGCGCCTCGAGGTCGTCCGGGAAGAGACTCCTCGCCTCACGGCGAATCGACTCGTTGTAGCTGTTGTCTCCCTCGCTGCGAATGTAGTCGCCGATGTCACTGAGATAGCCATCGTCCGCCCCGTCGTCAACTCCCGCGAAGATCTGGGCGTATTCCCGGTAGCTGTCCTCTCGCATCCCGGCCTGGAGCTGGAACGCGCCGTATCCCGCCCATATGGCCGCCTCGGACGCCATGAACCAGCGCCCGCGGGTGGTCTCGCCCACGTAGATCTCCCCCCAGCCGGGCAGGACGCACGACAGGAGAACCGCGACCATCGGGTTCTTCTCGTCCGAGCCGCCGCCGTAGGAAGCGCCGGACGAGGGTCTCGCTTCCAACGCCGCCAGCGGCGTCTCATCCGACAGCGACAGCCCCGATCGGGAAAGACAGACGCCAATGTATCCCCCCTCCCACGCACGCTGCGCGGGAAGGCCTCCGTCCGCGGCGGCAGCCACCGGAAGGAAGATCAAGAGCACCAGCAGGGAGACCGTCGTTCGGTTTCTCATCAGTACCTCGCCGTGAGCGCGCACCTGATCCCGTCACCACGGTCCGCGACGTCGAATTCAATACCGAGATCCCCGACCGAGTCGGTCGGGGACGTGGCGTCGCCCCGCGCCGTCAGGAACGCGTCCACTCCCGCCACCACGTGATTGAGAAGCGCGGCCATCATGGCGTAGCGCGCCTGCCTCAGGTACCGGTTGCTGTCGCCACGCATGTCGTAGTACGCGTCCCGGAACGCCACGTCACTGTCGCTGTACTCGTCCCAGTTGATGTAGGTCTCGTCGCCGTCGTAGAACCACCATCTCCAGTAGGTCGCGTACTTCCCGATGTCCTCGTAATATTCCTGCGTGCCGTACTCGGCGAGCGGGCGGCACAGGTACTCGTCACAGTCCGGGCAGTCGACGCACGTCGACTGGTACCAGGCAGCGTAGGCCGCGAAGTCCCAGTGGTCGTCGGCGAAGGTCTCGTAGCCGTCACGCTCGTCCGCCCCCTTGCTCTCAAGCATGTAGAACCCACCCCAGAGCGCTATCTCGGCCACCAGGAACAGGTAGCCGCGCGTCTTGCCCTGGATGAGCTGCCCCGAACCCGGCACGGCGAACGAAGCGAGGAACATCAGCGTGGGGTCGTGCGCGGTCGCACCCCCCTCCTCTCCACCCGTTCCCACCTCGAGCAGTTCATCACGGGCGTCGAGCGAGGAGATGAGGGCCAGCTCCGGCGCGACGGAACCGGCCCGCGCGACGGCGGCCCCCCCGTCCGTCGTTGCGTCACGTACGGGGAGCGCACCGGACGCGGCGGATCCGGCCACAAGCACGATCGTTATCACCACGACAACCGAGGAGAACTTCATCTGCACCGCCTACCTGATGACCGCGACCTTCATGGTCTTCGACCTCGAGCGGGGCGGCCTGCCGGGCCCCACGTAGTACTTATCGAGAGAGTCGGTGGCCTTGACGCGGACGAGGTAGAGGCCGCTCGCGACGCCCGACGTGCTCCAGGTGATCTCGTTGACCGTGAGTACACCTTCCCTTTCGAACCGAGCGACGACCTCTCCGGTGATGTTCAATATCTCGACCTCGATGTCCGCCTCCTCCTCCAGGAAGACCCTGATGGTGAGATCGGACCTCTCGGCAGGGTTCGGATAGCAGTAGGTGCGCTCCGTCGACAGCAGCTCCCCGGTCGCTTCCGGACCGTCCGGGAGGATCGAATCAGGGTACGCGCCTTCTCCCGACGCGCTGCCCCCTTCGGTGGACCAGACCATGGCCCCGGCTTCGTGCGCATACGGCAGCCCCATCAGGAGGGCTCGCCCCGAGGTGCCCACGACCAGGATATCCAGCCAACCGTCGTCATCGATGTCGCCCGCCCACGGCGTGCCGAGCGCGGGGTCGGACGAGTAGGGCCAGCCGGGAGTCAACTCCCCGCTGACGGCGTCGCAGAGGAACATGCTTCCGCCCGGACCGGCCGACAGCACGTCCAGCCCGCCTTCTCCGTCCATGTCACCGATGAGCGCGGACGCGCGTGCGGGCCGCGTACTGTCTCCCCCATCGGTCACGAGGGGCCAGTTCTCGACGCGGGTGCCGTTGGCCCGCAGTCCCGCGACGGCGGCCGAACCGGCGGGAACGACTATCTCGAGATACCCGTCTCCGTCCAGGTCGCCCAGCGAGGGGCGGGCGTCGACGCTCTTGCGAAGACCGACCGGCCACCCGGGAAGCTCACGGCCTGCGCTGTCCCACACGTGGACGGTCCCGTCGGAACCCACCGCAACGACCTCAGGCATTCCGTTACGCGCCCGGTCGATGTCGCCGATGACGATCTGCGCCGTCTCGCGCTCCCACGCGTCGACGACCACCGGCCATCCCGCGACGGAACTCCCGTCGACGTTCAGGGCCGCGATCCATCCACGGTTGGTCGTAGACGTCACGATCTCGGTGAGCCCGTCGTCGTCCAGATCTCCCGCGGCAATGCACACGTCCTCAAGAACCAGGTGACCGAACGAGTAGGGCGAGGTGCCCAGGTGCACCCCCTCGCCGTCCACGACGGTGAGGTTCCCGCCCCCGGACGCGACAGCGATCTCTAACCCCTCTGTGTCGTCGAAGTCGGAGGCAACGGGCACCGAGCTGGCGGGTCCACCCAGCGCCACCGGGTAGTCGGCGGAATGCAGGTCGGCGTGCCCGTCGGCGTCGTCGTCCGTGTGATCCCAGACGTACAGCGAACCGACCTCGGAGGCGACGATGACCTCCGCATCGCCGTCGCCGTCGAGGTCGGCCACCGAGGGCGAACGGCCGATCCCGCCA
>DAOWER010000310.1 GCA_030638405.1 Candidatus Eiseniibacteriota bacterium
ACAAGTGAACAGGTACTCGCCCGACTGAAGAAGCTTGCGAACCCGAAGAACGTCGAGGGCATGGCCAGGTACGGCATCAACCCGAAGAACACCCTCGGTGTATCGGTCCCGACGCTCAGGTCCATCGCGAAGGAGGCAGGGAGGGATCACGGACTCGCGGCCGAGCTCTGGAAGTCCGGTTACCACGAGGCGCGCATCATCGCCCCGCTGGTGGACGAACCCGCGCGCGTCACGGAGAAGCAGATGGAGCGCTGGGTTCGCGACATCGACTCGTGGGACATCTGCGACCAGTGCTGCAATAACCTGTTCAGGAAGACCGAGTTCGCGCATGCCAAGGCACAGGAGTGGACCTCACGCGACGAGGAGTTCGTCAGGCGCGCGGGTTTCGTGATGATGGCGGTGCTGGCCGTGCACGACAAGGCGGCGCCCGACTCGCGTTTCGCCCGGTATCTCACTGTGATTCGCAGGGGCGCCACGGACGAGCGCAGCCTCGTGAAGAAGGCGGTCAACTGGGCATTGAGGCAGATAGGGAAGAGGAACCTGACTCTGAACCGGAAGGCCATCGAGGCCGCCGAGAAGATGGCAACGCTCGACTCCAAAGCAGCGCGATGGATTGCGGCAGATGCGCTGAGAGAGCTGCGCAGCGAGAAGGTGCAGGAACGGCTGCGCAGCAGGGCCGCGAAGCGCTGATGTTCGTGTATACTCCGGACACATCGACTGCGCCTTCACCCTGCTGATTCACCGGGAGGACAACGTGTTTCACCAGATTCCTGACGAGGTGCTCGCCCGCATGCGCGAGTTGAAGCAGATGGAGTCAAAGGACACAGCGGACGACACGGCCCGCTTTGAGCGGCTGAGACAGATCCCTCCGGAGACCGGCCACCTGCTCGCGCTCATCGCGGCGTCCGCGCCCTCCGGCGCGTTCATCGAGATAGGCACGAGCGGCGGCTACTCGGGGCTCTGGATCTCTCTGGCCTGCCGCGCGCTCGGGCGCGGCCTCACGACATTCGAGATCGCGGAGGCGAAGGTGGCGCTCGCGACAGAGACATTCCGTAAGGCCGGCGTGGACGACATCGTCAGCATCGTTCCCGGAGACGTCAGAGAGCAGCTGGCCGGGCAGAGCGACGTCGCGTTCTGCTTCCTCGATGTGGAGAAGGACCTCTACCAGGAATGCTACGATGCCGTGCTTCCCAACATGGTGAGCGGGGGGCTTCTGGTGGCTGACAACATTATCAGCCACGCGGGGGACCTGGCCGAGTTCCTGGACCGCGCGGAGAGCGACGAGCGCGTGGACTCGATGATCGTGCCGGTGGGAAATGGAGTGCTTCTTGTGCGGCGAGTCTGAGGCGCGGCCGCAGTTCGCTGCCGGATGCAGGTGGCGACACGAGCCGGCAGACACAACACGGGAGGAACGGAGTGAAGGTCACAGCGTTCAACGGCAGTCCCAGGACCGACGGCAACACGGCACACCTGGTCCGCCACGTGTTCAGTGCGCTCGAGCAGGAGGGCATCGAGACCGAGCTCTATCAGCTCGGCGGCAGGAATATCAGAGGATGCGCGGCGTGCTACGGGTGCTTCAAGAACAAGGACGGGCGCTGCGCGGTTGACGACGTGGTGAACGAGTGCATCGAGAGAATGGTGCAGTCGGACGGCATCATCCTGGCGTCGCCCACGTACTTCGCTGACGTCAGCGCCGAGACGAAGGCGCTCATCGACAGGGCCGGTCTTGTCTCGATAGCGAACGGCAGGACGCTCAAGCGCAAGATCGGTGCGGCCGTGGTAGCCGTGCGGCGGGCGGGGAGCGTCCACGTCTTCGATTCGATCAATCACTTCTTCTTCATCAATGAGATGATCGTGCCCGGGTCCATCTACTGGAACTTAGGGATAGGTCGGGAGAAGGGGGAGGTCGAGGAGGACGACGAGGGCATCGCGACGATGAAGGCGCTGGGCGAGAACATGGCCTGGCTTCTCAAGAAGACGCGCGGGTAGGGGCGTGACGAACACGCACGGGTAGGCACGTGATCCGGATAACGCGCAGCATCGTGATCGACGAGGACGAGATACGTGAGGTGTTCGTTCGCGCCTCCGGGCCGGGCGGCCAGAACGTCAACAAGGTCTCGACGGCCGTCCAGCTCAGGTTCGACGTCGCGAACTCGCCCTCGCTGCCCGACGACGTCCGCGAACGTCTCATCCGCCTTGCGGGGAGGCGCATGACGGACGACGGCGAACTCGTCCTCGATGCCAGGCAGTTCCGGACGCAGCTCAAGAACCGGCAGGACGCGCGCGAGAGGCTGGTGGAGCTCATTCGGCGGGCGGCAGTGAGGCCGAAGCCGAGGAAGCGCACGAAGCCGACGCGTGCCTCGAAGGAGAGGCGCCTCGATAGCAAGCGCCACAGAGGGAAAACCAAGAAGCGGAGGGGCCGTGTCCGATCGTCCGATGAGTAGCTCCGGTGCGGTCGAGTACCCGATCGATGGGACGCTCGACCTTCATATCTTCAGGCCCGAGGATGTCAAGGACCTCGTGCCCGACTACATCGAGGAATGCCGCAGACGCGGCATCCTCAACGTGAAGATAATCCACGGCAAGGGCACCGGCGTGCTCCGGCGCATCGTGCACTCGATACTCGCCGGTCTGCCGGAGGTGGCGGACTACTCGTGCGGCGGGAGCTCATGAGGAAGCGGAGGCGCGACGGTCGTCGCGCTCAAGCCGCCGGAATAGAATCACATGTGCGGGCGCGCCGGACGCGTGGGGACGGCCCGCAATTCGGTCAGGCGGAACACATGAGCGGAACTCCGGACACGAGGGTCCTCGTTCTCTTCTGCGGCGGCACGCTCGTCATGGAGGAGGGCGAGCGCGGGAGCCTCCTGACGCCGGTGCTGGACAGGGCGATCGAGAACCTCCTCAACATGGAGACGCGCCTCGACGAGCTCGCCCGCATCGAGGTCGCGTACATCGACAACATCGACAGCAGCAACATCCGGCCGGACCACTGGGACCGCGTCGCGTCCGTCATCG
>DAOWER010000137.1 GCA_030638405.1 Candidatus Eiseniibacteriota bacterium
AGCATGACCCGCCACAGGAACGCGAACCGGCTGCAGCCGTCGATTATGGCGGCGTCGTATAGGTCGTTCGGGATCGTCTTGAAGTGCTGCCGCAGCAGGAAGATGCTGAAGATGTGCGCCAGCCACGGGATGATGAGCGCCTGATAGGTGTCTATCCACCCGAGCTTCACGAGCACGATGTACGACGGGACGATGTAGACCGGCTGCGGGACCATCATCATCGAGAGGAAGAGCACGAATATGTTGTCCCTTCCCCAGAACTTCATCCGCGCGAACGCGTAGGCCGCGAGCGACGACGTCACCAGCACGCCGGCCACGACGAACAGCGTCACGAATATCGTGTTGAAGTAGTAGCGGGCGAACGGCGCCTGGTTCCAAGCGTCGACGTAGTTCGAGAACCGCAGGCGCACCCTGTCGATCACCTCCAACGACCGCACGGTCTGTCCCGGTCCCCCGTCCACGGGCCGCACGACCGCGGTGCCCGCTGCGCGGTCTTCCGAGACCACGTAGACCTCGACGGGCCCGCCCTCGTCGGCCCGAACGAAGTGCCCCGTCGGGATCCACGTCGGGGGAAACTGCAGGATTTCGATGGGCGACTTGAGCGACGTCGAGAGCATCCAGAAGAAGGGCACGATCATGACGATGATGCCGACCCACAGGGCGGCGTACACGCCGACCCGCCCGAGGGTCCTGCGCGCCCGGTACCCGGCGTTGACGTCGAGATCGTGCTGTGGCCTCTCTTCACCCATTCGCTCGAGTCCCTCTCAAGCGCCACAACAGAGCGCCCATACTCCTGGGAGAAGCGCCCGGCCCCGCGGCCGCCGCTTCCCTAGTAGTAAACTCTCCGCTCCACGATCCGCCGCTGGACGAGCGTGAGCGTCAGTATGATACCGAACAGCACGAGCGCCACCGCGCTCGCATAGCCCATGTTGCCGCCCGCATCGAATCCCTTCTCAAACAGGTAGTAGACGATGACCTTCGTTGTCCCCATCGGCCCTCCGACCGGCGGGCCGGTCATGAGGTAGATCTGCGTGAATACCTGGAAGGAGACGATGGTCGTCGAGAGGAGCACGTAGAAGGTCGTCGGCGACAGGAGCGGCCACGTGACCTTCCAGAAGACCTGGCGCGGGCTCGCGCCGTCTATCCGCGCCGCCTCGTAGTACTGGTCCGGGATGTTCTGAAGCCCGGCCAGAAAGATGACGATGTTGTAGCCGATGCCGCGCCAGATCGCGACGACGATGACCGCGATGAGAGCGAGGCTGGGCCCGGCGAACGCGTCCGGCCACCAGTTCCAGCCCAGTGCGCCTGTCGCCATCTCCAGGATGCCCCTGGGCTCCTCCAGCCACTGGAGCGAACCGCCCCCAAGGAACTGCAGGAAGTAGTTCAGAAGGCCGAGCCTCGGGTGGAAGATCCACTTCCATACCATCGAGACCGCGACGAGCGACGTCACGACGGGCAAGAAGTAGACCGTCCTGTAGAAGCCGAGCGCGCGGATCTTCTGGTTGAGGAGCACGGCCGCGAAGAGCGACAGGAAGAGCGACAGCGGCACGACGCCGAGAACGTAGTAGGCGGTCGTGCCGAGCGAGCTCCAGAAGGTCGGGTCCTGGAAGAGCCGCGCGTACTGCGCGAGCCCGACGAAGCCCCGGATCCTCCCCATCTTCACGTCGAAGAACGAGAGCAGGAAGGCGGAGCCGATGGGTATCATACGGAAGACGACCACGACGACGCCGGCGGGCACCAGATAGAGCGCCGCCGTCACCGGGTCCATTGTCTTGTTCCGCTTGAGCTTCTCGAGCCAGGTCATCCCGCCCGCCTCCGCCCGCTCGCTACCAGTCGTGGTCCTCGGTGATTATCTCTATCGTCTCCCCGTCCGTGACGGCGATCAGATGGCCGTAGGTCGGCTCGGCATCGCGCCTCGTGTTCGGGACGATGCGGTCGGTGACCATGTAGTCAGCGTTCGCCCCACGGATCGCATTGAGCACGACCTCCTTCTCGAGGGGGGCCTCGATCATCGCGTTCGAAATGAGCCCGATCCTCGGATCGACGTTGTCGAGCCAGAACCTGGAAGTGGCGTCATCGCTGCCGTGGTGACCCACCTGCAGGAGGTCCGCTCTGACGCCGGCCCTGCCGTATCTGTCTACGATGTAACGCTCTACGAAGAACTCGCCATCGCCCATGGTGATGTACGAGACACCGCCGAAGGTCAGCTTCAGGACGATCGAGTCGTTGTTGACCTCGGCGTCCTCAGAGATGTACTCGGGGCTCGGCGCGAACTGGGTCCCCACACCCGCGGAAAGGACCTGGACGAAGAAGCCGGGCGTGTCGTCCCAGTCGAGTATCTCGAGATTCGAGGAGTCGTCGCCCTGCTTCACATAGAAGATCTCGATGTTGTGCTCGTCGATCTTCTCTCTCAGACCTAAGTCCATCGGGTCCAGTATGTAGGTCTCGTCCGGGGTTATGAAGTCGCCGACCCAGAAGCTGTCCAGAACGCCCCCGTCCTCCATGAACCCACCGATGTGGTCCGCGTGGTGGTGCGTGGCCACAGCGTAGTCGAGATACGAGATGTCATGGTCGAGCAGAAACGTTATGACGTCGTCGACGTGGTAGTCGGCGCCGGCGTCGATGAGGACGTTCGTTCCGCCGGGCGTCTCCAGTGCCATCGAGAGTCCCCACCCGACGTCGATCATGGAGAGCGTCATGGTCGGGTCGTCGAAGGCCACTCCGAAAACCTCGATGGCCATCACGGCGTCCGTGACCTCATTGCCCGCCCGGTCCATGCTGCGAACACGAAGCTCGTAGCTGACGCCGTCCTCCATGCCCAGCACGGTCACGGAGTGGCCGGTGGTGTGCTCCTTGGTGGATTCGTAGACGTAGTTCCTGAACTCGCCGCCGACCTGTGCGTACTCGAGCACGCACAGGGCCGGCTCGTCGGTGGTCCACGTCGCGACACCGCCCGAATATGCGAAACCCGTCACGACCGGCGGATCCGGATCCTGTGACGGG
>DAOWER010000049.1 GCA_030638405.1 Candidatus Eiseniibacteriota bacterium
ACATTCGGGGGCAACTCTGCCGTCGAGACCACCTCAGCGATTCCGACATCGTGAGTATCTACCTCGACACGTATCACGATCACACCACGGGCTTCAACTTCCGCGTCAACGCGCGAGGCGTCAAGGGCGACCGCTACGTCTACAACGACGGCCCCAGCGACCGTGACTGGAACGCGGTCTGGGAGGTAGAAACGTCGCAGGACGAGAGCGGGTGGTACGCCGAGTTCCGGATCCCGTTCTCCTGCGTCCGGTACAGGCGGGCGGAGGAGATGACCTGGGGCTGCAATGTCTACCGCTACATGCACAGCTGCGGAGAAGACACGGCGTGGACCGTCTGGGACACCGAGACCCGCGGCTTCGTCAGTCGTTTCGGCACGATCACCGGCCTCGTCGGTGTCCCGCACTCGAGGCAGCTCGAGCTCTTGCCCTACGCCGTCGCACGGATCACGGACCCCGCCGTCTACGGACCCGGAGATGAGCTGGAGCACTACCAGAATTTCGGGCTCGACCTCAGATACGGGCTCACGTCGAACTTCACACTGACCGCGGCGTTCCAGCCGGACTTCGGACAGGTCGAGGCCGATCCGTCGCTGCTCAATCTGTCTCCCTTCGAGACCTACTACGAGGAGAAGCGGCCGTTCTTCATCGAAGGGAACCGCTACTTCGAGCACCCTCGCTTCAACGTCTTCTACTCGCGACGCATCGGCACGGGCAACGTGAACTCCCGGATTCGCGCAGCCGGCAAGTTGACCGGCAAGACGAACCATGGCATTACTGTCGCGGCGCTGTTCGCTTCAACGGACGTAACCGAGGAGGGGCAGACGCACAATTTCCTGAAGAGCGGAGAGCAGCGGACGCGCTACCTGGTGGGGCGATTCGGCAAGGAGTTCGCCGGCGGCGCGCACCGCGTCAACGTGATGCAGACGGGTGTCTTCAGGAGTGCCGAGCGTCTGACCGACGACGAGGACGGATACCCCTCGCGCGACGCATGGACCACGGCGATGGACTTCGACCTCAATTTCCACGACCGTGACTACAACGTGGAGGGGTCGTTCGTGGGGTCGGTAGTCGCCCCTGCCGCCGTCGCGTCGGATCCGTCAATCCCGCACGAGAAGTTCTACGGCACGGGCGGCAATCTCGGCATCCGGAAGCTCGGCGGGACGTTCATGGGCGGTGTCTCCGGCCGCTGGGAGAGCGACAAGCTCGACCTGAACGACGTGGGGTTCCTGAGAGCGTCCGACGAGATGAACGTCGGCGGATGGCTGCGCTACGAGCACAACTCCACGCGGGACGACGGGTTGTTCCTGAGAGGTGACGTCGGACTGGACCTCGGGAAGAGCTGGCTCTACGCGGGGAACGAGGGGTTGGATCTCGACACCGGTGAGGTCGCATGGTCGTATGACAGCGGGCACCCCCAGGATTGGGGGTTGCACCTGGACTCCTCGGGTCAGCTGGCGAACTACTGGCACGTCTGGGGCGGAGGTGGCTGGAATCCTGACGGAACGTCCAAGCACGCCACGCGCACCTACGAAGGCAAGCAGGGGCCGCTGGTGCGCTATCCATCCGGCGCCTACGGGTGGCTGGGGTTCAACACGGACCATCGGCGGCCATTCGTGGCCAACGTCAATCTGAACGCCGGCGGCGACGACTGGGGGGGGTGGAGCAGGCGGGCGTCGGTTGGACTCGACTGGACGGCCACGGAGGCAATGAACTACAGCATCTCAGTGTCCTATGGGCGCTCGTCCTCCGAGGCGGAGCATCTGGACAACTTCAGGAACCCGGGTGGCGGCATCGGCGGCGTGAGCTACGTCTTCGCGGGACTCGAGCAGCAGACGGTCGACGTCACGTTCCGTTCCGACATCCTGTTCAGCCGCGATCTGTCGCTGCAGCTCTACGCCCAGCCCTATCTGACCGTGGGCGGTTACGGAAACCCGCGCGAACTCGTCACGCCGAACTCGTACGACCTGGATCCTGCCGAGGGCATCCCGGACTTCAGCCCGGAGGACGTTACCGACTACGACTTCCGGTACTCCGCGATGAACGTCAACGCCGTGCTTCGCTGGGAGTACCGACCGGGGAGCACCTTCTATTTTGTCTGGAAGCAGGGGCGGGACCTGTACGACGACCGATTCGAGATGCCGACACTCGAGACATCACTTGACCTCGACGCGCTTCTCCGCAGGGAGCCTGAGAACGTCCTCCTGGCGAAGGTCACGTACTGGTTCTCCATCTAGAGCGGTGGAGGTGGGGGATGCGAAGAAGGCCCGGCTGGCAGCCGGGCCTTCTTCGTGGCAGGTGAGCGGTCAAGCTCTTCCCGTGTGGGGACGTTCTATCTGTACATGGCCTTGATCGAGCCCCAGGACACCTCCTGAACCGGGGCGGCGCAGGCCTCGCAGGTCGTGTAGGGGCTCGCGTGGGCACCCAGACCGAACCCGTACGGGTGGTTGGTCGCGAGGCAGGGCGAGTTGTCACACAGGTAGTAGTCACTCTCCAGCACGCCACAGAAGAGCGGGTCCACCTGGAGGTTCCTGCTGTCCGGGAGCTGATCGCCTCCGACGTTGCTGAACGCCAGGCAGAGCGATGGAGCCACCGAGTTGTAGTCCTCCGCCTGAACCGCGGCGCCCCCCGTGCCGAACGCGAAGATCGACTGGGTGATCTCCATCTCGAATCCGTAGTTCCCAGCGGAGTAGATGCTGCCGCCGTGTTCAGCGCCGTTGAAGCAGAAAGTGCAGCTCTGGACAGACAGAGAGCGAGTGTAGTCGGTCAGTGCATAGATGCCACCGCCCTGGAGCGTGGCGGTGTTGTAGTCGAACTCGCACCCGGCGGCGTTGACCCAGGTGAATCCGTTGATGAACACCGCGCCGCCTCGCGTCGCCGTGTTATGCCTGAAGTCGCAGAAGTAGATCCTCGAGGGTTCCTCGGGCTCGGTCCCCCCGTTGTCGAACGTCCCCACGTAGATCGCCCCGCCGTCCGGTGCGGTGTTGCCGATGAACTCGCAGTCGGAGACGTAGACGAGAGTCCCCGTCTTGCAGCACAGGCCACCGCCGCTGATGCCGGCCTCGTTCCCCGTGAAGTCGCTCTTCGCGATGTCAACGTCGGCCCCGTAGCAGTAGATGGAGCCGCCGTAGTACAGCGCCTCGTTGTTCTCAAAGGTGCAGAACACCACCGCCATGAGGGAGGAGGTCCCGCAGTACATCGCCCCGCCGTACTCGGCGTAGCAGTCCACGAACGAGCAGTCCAGTATCACGGGCGCCGAACCGGCGCAGTAGAGCGCGCCGCCCCACCTCAGACCCTCGTCGTTCAACGGAGCGTAGCCGTTCATGACGGTGAATCCCTCGACGACCGCGTCCGGTGTCTCACCACCGGTAAAGACGAAACCCCTGGCAGCGTTCCCGCAGTCGATGATCGTGAAATCGGCTCCCGCCTCTGAGACGAGATAGACGTCCTTGCCGGCGAACGTGATGTCCCGATTCAGCGGTCCCGAATACGTGCCGGCCGCAACGAGCACGGTGTCGCCCCTGCTCGCTGCGGTTATTCCCTCCTGAATCGTTGTGTGGTCGCCACCCCCGTTCCAGTCAACGTAAATCGTACTGGCCGTGGCGGTCCCGGTCAGCAGGCCGAAGATGCAGACAACTGTTAGCAGATGGACCTTCACCTTGATCCTCCTCGAGGTGGGCTTGCAGCTGCGGGGGGAGCAGTGGAAGCATACCCATTGTATCGGACTCCGATGCCGCGCACAACCGCACGATTCGTCAGTGCGCCGTGTGTCCTGTGCCGTGAGTTGGAAGACATCACACTTCTGTCGAGTCGGTCGCCGTTCGTGCCCTCACTCCTTCAGACCTCGTTCCCCCCGTCGGGGTTTAGTCCCTGACGCACAATGAGCCGGTCGTGAAGGCCCGCTCGCGTCGCCCGGCGCTCGTGGCCCCTTGAGCACACGGATTGGTGTCTCTCGCCCCGTGTGGTATAGTGGCCTCCAGAGTCGCATCACCCGGTCGCCCGAACGCCAGGTGGCGGGGTGCTCCGCCGCGGGGGAGCGTTCTCTGCCGCGGCGGACCTTCCGGCGATAGCCGACGCCGCTCCGTGAGTCGCTCGCACCACCCGGGACCCGGCGGCCCTATAGGATTGAGCACACAGGGGATTCTTATGGTCAGGGACAGTCTCGAGGTCAGTCGATTCTGCGCGGCGGGCGAGGTGAGACGCTGATGAGTCTTCTCCGGGCACCGCGACTCGATCGACGCGCGCGAATCGTCGCGCTGCTGTGCGTCCTGCTGTTGGTTGCGGCGGGCGCAGTTCCGGTCGGCGGAGGCGTGCGTGCGGCGCCTCCGGCCGGCAGCGAGCACCGGGAGCTTACGCGGGACGGAGCCTGGTGCTGGTTCGGCGATCCCAGGGCGGTCACCCACGAAGGACAGCACAGACGCACCTACGTGGGCTGGGTCAGCTCCGGGGGATCCATAGTGGTTGCATCGTACGACCACGAGACATCGGACGTGCAGACGTTCGCCATCCGCGCCACGTTCCAGCAGAACGACCACGCCAGCCCATCGCTTCTGGTGAGACCGGACGGCCGCATCGTGATCTTCTACTCCTGTCACAGAGGAAGCCGCATCAACTACCGTGTGTCCACGGCCCCGGAGGACGTGTCGTCATGGGGCGAGGAGAAGATAGTCGGTGCGAGGCTGGACGGCCACGGAGGGTACACGTATCCCAGCCCGGCGCTCTCTGAGGACGAGGGCGGCGTCTTCCTCTTCTTCCGGGGAGCCGGCTACCAGCCGTCCCTCTTGATCTCGAGCGACGGCGAGACCTGGGACGCGGGCCGCGAGGTGCTGCGCGGGGCCGGTGAGCGCCCGTACGCCAAGTACGACGCGGCCGGGAGCGCCATTCACATGGCATTCACCGACGGCCACCCCCGGAGGGAACCCGGGAACGGCATCCACTACGCGTGCTACGACGGCGGGGAGTTCCGGCGCGCCGACGGGTCGAAGATCGCGGGCATGGACGGGCTGCCGTTCGACGCGGACTCCGCGGACACGGTCTACAACGGCGCCGAGTCAGGAGCGCCCGCCTGGGTGTGGGACGTCGCGGCTGACCATCTGGGCCGACCGGTCATCGTCTTTGCGGTCTTCCCCGCTGGTGGAGAGCATCGCTACAAGTACGCCAGGTGGAGCGGGACGGCGTGGGAGAACCACGAGATCGTTGCGGCCGGGTCCTGCTTCCCGACGGTTTCCGAGGGCGAGAAGCGGTTCGAGCCGCACTACTCGGGAGGACTGGCGCTCGACCACGAGGATCCCTCCGTGGTCTATCTGTCCAGACCGGTACACGGTGTCTTCGAAATCGAGCGATGGGTGACCGAGGACGGCGGCATCACGTGGCGTTGGGAGGCCGTCACCCGCGGGTCGAGCGTCAACAACGTTCGCCCGTGCGTGCCTCGCGACAGACTCACGGACGGCCCCCGCGTGCTCTGGATGAGGGGGGACTACACCGACTACGCGAACTACAGCACCGCGATCGTGGCCGGCGTCGTCGCGACACGCGGCGAGGTCCGTGGGGAGAGCGACGAGCCGGGCGCCTTCCGGCCTCCGGAGGCGACGGACACTGAGGACGTCATGAGGCGCCTCCTTCGGTGGCAGCTCGCGCAGTTCGAAGCCAGGGGTGAGGCCCCCGACCCCGGATGGAAGCAGGCCGTCTTCATGACGGGCGTCATGGGCGCCTACGAAGCCACGGGGGACGAGGAGTATCGCGACGCCGCCCTTGCGTGGGCCACGTCGACCGGCTGGCTGCCCGGTCCCAGGGCGCGCCATGCCGACGACCACTGCGCTGGGCAGGTTTACATCGAGCTCCGTGCCGGCGGCGGCGACGACCGCGCGATCGATGCTATCCGTCGGACACTCGACGCGATGGTCGCCGAGCCGCGCTCGGGGCGAGTCGAGTGGTCCTGGTGCGACGCGCTCTTCATGGCGCCGCCTGCAATGGCGCGACTGAGCCGGATGACCGGAGACCCGGCATACGCCGACCTCATGGACGTCATGTGGTGGGACGCGCACGATCATCTCTACGATCCCGCCGAGCACCTCTTCTACAGGGACGAGCGCTCGATGCGGAGAAGGGACGGCAGCGTCCCCCGATCGTGGCATGGGAACAAGATACTGTGGTCGCGCGGCAACGGGTGGGTCCTGGCCGGCACCGCCAGAGTGCTCGCCGCCCTGCCTGACGACTTCAGCAGCCGCCCCGACTACGTACGCCTCTTCAGCGACATGGCGAAAAGGGTCGCGTCGCTTCAGGGGGAGGACGGACTCTGGCGCCCGTCACTGCTTGACCCACATGAGCAGCAGCCGCCGGAGAGCAGTGGCAGCGCGCTCTTCTGCTACGCTCTGGCCTGGGGCGTGCGCGAGGGACTGCTCGACAGGGCGACATACGTCCCCGTGATCGAGAAGGCGTGGGACGGCCTTGTGTCGGCCGTCGACGACGACGGGAAGCTCGGGTGGGTTCAGGGTGTGGGAAGAGGTCCTGCATTCGCGTCGCGCGATCAGTCGGCGCCCTACGGCGTGGGAGCGTTCCTGCTCGCGGGGAGCGAGGTACTGAGGCTGGAGCGCGCGGCGGCCACGGCATCTCCCGATGAGTCGGGCCTCGGGCGGTCCGGTGAAGCCGTAGAGTCGTCCGAACGGCGGCCGGTCGTCCATCCGGTGGTGGAGCCGCCCGACGGAAGGAGCCAACCGTGACGTCTACGCGCGCTGTCGCCTTTTCCCTCGCGGCCGTTGTGTCGGCCGCCGTTGGTCTGCTCGGTGCGTGCGGACCAACACCCGAGCCCACTGTGGAGGTCGTGGAAGAAGTCGCGGAAGCACCTGACTCGCGGGTGGAACTGGTGATCGAGGACGGACTGCCGGGCGAGTCGTACGCCGTGCTCGCCTCCGACGGCGCCTGGTGCTGGTTCGGCGACCCGCGGGCTGTCTTCCACGAAGGAGAGCACAGGCGGACCTTCGTCGGATTCGTGACGTCGACCGGTGACGTTACGCTGGCGCACTACGATCACGACTCGAAGGAGGTGGCGTCGGCCGTGGTCAAGGAGCGGTTGCAGGAGGACGACCACGCGAGCCCGGCCGTCCTGGTTCGCCCTGACGGCCGGCTGATCGTCTTCTACTGTGGTCATCGAGGACGCTGGATGGTCTACAGGACCTCCACGAATCCCGAAGACATCGCTTCGTGGGGGAAGCCGCACGCGGCATCGGGCCACACATCGGAGGCATGGGGATACACCTACCCGAACGCGGCGCTTCTCGAAGGAGAGAGAGGCAAGAGGTACGTCTTCTGGCGGGGAACGGACTACCTGCCCATGTTCTCGACCACAGAGACCGGCCTGAGCTGGAGCGAGCCGGTCGCACTGATTCGTGGGGACGGGGAGAGACCGTACGTCAAGGTCGCCTCCGACGGCGCTACCACGATCCACTTCGCGTTCACGAACGATCACCCGAGCAGCGAGCCTGCGAACAGCATCTACTACGCATCCTACAGGGACGGCACGTTCCGCCGCGCCGACGGTTCGACACTGGGCACGATGGAAGACCTGCCGCTTGCGTTCGATGAGGTTGACCTTGTCTACGACGCCGCGGACGCGGGCGCGCGGGCCTGGCTGTGGGATCTCGCATTCGATTCCTACGGGAATCCGGTCATCGCGTATGCGACCTTCCCGACTGAGGACGACCACAGGTATCGCTACGCGCGATGGGACGGTACCGTCTGGGTGAATTCGGAGCTCACGCCCGCGGGGTCCTGGTTTCCGACCGGCCAGGAGAGACGCCGCTACTTCGAGCCCTACTACTCGGGAGGGATAGCTCTCGACCACTCGGACCCGTCGGTAGTCTACCTCTCCCGGCCGATCGGAGGCGTGTTCGAGATAGAGCGGTGGACGACACCGGACGGCGGGCGCAGCTGGTCCTCCGAGACCGTCACCAGCGGGTCGGCCTCGAACAACGTCAGGCCGCTCGTGCCGCTCGGGCGCGCGGCGGGCGGCCCGGGGCTCATATGGATGAACGGCCCATACACCGACTACACACGCTACTCGACCTCGCTGAGAATGAAGTAGGCCGGAGGCGCGCACCGATGTGCCACTGTGCCGCCCGCGGCCTGCCAGCGCCACGCAGTTCGCGAACGACAATTCAGGAACCGCGTGCGCCAATTGTTGCTGCTCACCCCTTCCGCGCGCCTGCCCCGCCTGTGCGGCCACCAAGCGCCAATCTCACCGGGATCGCCGATTCCTGTTGACAGCTGGCGTCGCTCTTGCTATCCTACTGCCAAGTAGTAGGCGGAGCCACGTCGGTGCACGGACATATCCGAGGACACTAGAGGGACCTGGCATACGCGCAGGCCCCTTTTTGCTTCTGAGGCGTATGCTCCCGGAGACACCGGCGGTGCTGTGGCGCGCTCAAAGCGGGTGAGAGGCCCGCGCATTAGCAATGGCCGACAGATCGGGACGAGAGCCCGGATGCGGCTGCTTAGATGGAGGTAAGTGCTGGATGCGTACGACCGGTAAGGTGAAGTGGTTCAATGACAGCAAGGGCTTTGGTTTCATTACGCCGGATGATGGGCAGAAGGACTGCTTCGTCCACTTCTCGGCTATCCAGAGCGGCGACGATGCTTTCAAGACCCTCGGCGAGGGCGACTCTGTCGAGTTCGACATCGTCCAGGGTGAGAAGGGTCCGGCTGCGGAGAACGTCGTCAGGCTCGCTGAGTAGCCTGGTTGCGTAGAATACGAACGCGAAAGAGGGCCGCCCCGCGCAGTGCGGGGCGGCCCCTTTGCTTGTTTGTCGCGGTCTTCGCCGAGCCCCGCGCTCCTGCTATCCCTGCTCCGCCTGCTCCTCAGCCGCACTTCGCAGCTCGTCGTTGGCCATGACGGCGACCTCGACGCGGCGGTTGGCCTGCTTGCCCTCCGTCGTGCTGTTGTCGGCTACCGGCTGTGACTCGCCGTACCAGGTTGACGACATCCGCGGGCTGCTGACCTCGCCTTCCGCGAGGTATCGCTCCACCGCTCGTGCCCTTCGCTCTGAGAGGACCATGTTGTAGTCCTCGGAGCCGTCCGAGTCTGTGTGGCCTTCGAGCAGTATGTTCGTGTCCTCGTACTTGTTGAGGATGACCGCGAGCCGCGTGATGTTGTCCTTGGCCTCGGCCCTCAGCTCGGCCTCGTCAACAGCGAACAGGATGCCCGAATCGAAAGTGATCTTGATGCCCTCTCCGACGCGCTCGATCGTGGCGCCCTCGAGGTCACGCTCCATCTCTGCTGCCTGTTCGTCCATGTAGTTGCCGATGATGCCTCCGGCGGCTCCACCGACCACCGCGCCCAGTATCGCGCCGACCGCGGTATTTCCTGCCGCGTTCCCGATGACCGCGCCCACGGCCGCGCCGCCTGCGGCGCCGATCAGGATGCCGGCGTCCTGTTTCGTCATCGACGCGCACCCGAACAGACCAAACACCAGGAGCGCGGTCAGCATCAGTGCCAGAACTCTCCGCATGGTCCCCTCCTTCTTCACGTCCGTGTCGCTTCCCGATTCCTCCACCGCTGTGAATCAGCGGCGCCAGTGTAAGCGCGCACCGGCACCGGAATCAAGAGACGATTGGACGTCATCGCTCATTCGATGGCAGGCCGCGCTTTGCTCTGTGACATACTGCGGGAGTTGTGACCTGTGAGACACGCCCGACCGGCGCCGGCTGGCGACCACCGAGTCGAGAATCCTACCTGAGCACCAGCAGTTTCGCGCGGAGGGTGCCCGCCCGGTTCGCGACCACGCAGAAGTACGTTCCGCTCGCGACGCGCCTCCCACCATCGTCGGTGGCGTCCCAGCGGACGGTCCGTGCCTCGGACTCCGACGACGTGCCGTCGAGCGTACGCACGAGGCGTCCTGCGACGTCGTATATCCGCAGTGTGTATCGGCTCAGTGAACTTCGCGACTGCGCTTGCGGGAACTGCGGCAGAGCGAACCTGATGGCCGTGTGGTCCGCGATGGGATTGGGAAAGACCCAGATGCGCCCGGACACACCGGCGCCCGCCATCACCAGGACTGCCTGTGAGAGTCCGCTCTCGTTCCCCGCCGCGTCGCGTGCGGCGACCACGTACTCGTAGTACGTGCCAGGCCGCACATTCGCGTCGCTGTAGGCGGTCTGCCCGGCCGGCACCGCCGCCACGGCGGAGTGCAGGAGCTGTCCCTCGCGTTTCTTGTAGAGCGTGTAGCCGGCAAGGTCGCCGTCGGGCGTCGGCTCCCACGACAGACT
>DAOWER010000275.1 GCA_030638405.1 Candidatus Eiseniibacteriota bacterium
AATCTGCGTTGCGGTGAAGGCGACCACTTCGAACTCCTCGCGGCCTCTGTAGACGAGGTTGAAGTTGTGGAAGTCCCTTCCGGCAGCGCCCATGATGACAACACGTCGTCTCTGCATCCAACCTCCTGGAATCGAATCGTGTCTCCGTGCGCGGAGGGCGGCAGCCCGAGCGGCCGCCCGCGCCAATCGCAAGAGAATCCCCCATGCCGACTCCGCTCGCGAGCGCGGCCGTGCGGGGGATCCGGAAGCGGAGCAATGTGAGTCAAGGCTCCGAGCAAGTCAAGATGGCAATGATACCTGATGGGGACCGCGGGTGTCCAGAGTCAAAGAACGGAATGGCGATGAATTGCGCTCGGCGACTCGGCCCGGTTCCGTCAGGCCCTGTCCGAGTCGAGTATCCTCGCGATTATGCCTCGCGTCGAGCGCCCCCGGAGTTCCTCGATGGCGGCGACCCTCCCACCGTGGCCCTCGACGAAGTCCGCCCCGACGATCGTGTCCCGCTCGTAGCCCGCGCCCTTGGCGAGGACATCGGGCACGATGGCCGTGATGAGCTCGAGAGGCGTGTCCTCGTCGAACAGGCAGACCAGGTCGACCGAGGACAGAGCCGCGACAACGTGTGCCCTGTCGTCCTCCGGGACGATGGGCCTGGTGTCGCCCTTCAGGGCCCGGACCGAACGGTCCGTATTGACGCCCACGACCAGGACGTCCCCGAGCGCCTTCGCCTCGGCGAGGTACTGCGTGTGCCCGCGGTGGATGATGTCGAAGCAGCCGTTCGTGAACACGACGACCCTGCCCTCCGCGCGCGCACCGGCTGACGCCTTGACGAGATCCTCTCGCGAAACGACCCTACCCAACGCGTCCCCCCTCCCCGGCGTCCGCGAAGGAGTGCTCGATCGCGTCCAGCCCGACAGAAGCGGTCCCTATCTCCCTGATGACCAGACCCGCCGCGTGGTTCGCTATGATCGCGGCCTCCTCCATGGACGCGCCCGCCGCGAGAGCGACGGCCAGTGCGCTGACCACGGTGTCACCGGCGCCCGTCACGTCGAAGACCTCCCGGCCGACCGTAGGAAGATGCACGAGCTCGCCGCCCGACATGAAGAGCGACATCCCGTGCTCGCCTCTGGTGATGACGACGCACCCGGCCTCGAGCTGCTTCTGGAGCTGCCATCCGACATCGAGCAGCGAGTTCTCATCAGTGATGGTGGCGCCGACCGCCGCTCCCGCCTCCTTCTGGTTCGGCGTGATCGCCGTCACGCCGACGTAGCTCGCGAAGTGCGACTCCTTGGGGTCGACGCAGACCATCTTCCCCAGGTCCCGCGCCGTGGATATCGCGGCCCCGATCGTCGTCTGCGTGACCACGCCCTTGCCGTAGTCCGAAACGATGAGAACGTCGGAATCCGCCAAGACCCTCCTGAGTCCGTCGAGGACGCGAGCCTCGACCTCTCCGGTAACGTCGGTCGTCACCTCGCTGTCCGCCCTGACAACCTGCTGGCTGTGGGCTATCACGCGCAGCTTCGTTGTCGTGGGCCGGTCGACCTCGGTCACCACGCAGTCGACGTCGACGCCTCTCCCGGTCAGGAGCGAGAGCAGCTCGCGGCCCGCCTCGTCGTCCCCGACGACGCCCACGAGAGTCGCGCGCGCGCCCAGGGCAGCGACGTTCTCAGCGACGTTTGCGGCCGCGCCGAACCTGGCGCTCTCCCGCCTGACCTCGACTATAGGCACCGGGGCCTCCTGCGAGATCCTGTTCACGTCGCCCCACACGTAGCGATCGAGCATGATGTCGCCCAGGATGGCCACCTTCGTGCGCGGGAACCCATCGAGCAACGTTCTCAGCCGCTTGGCATCGAGGTTCGTCACCCTCGTCCTCCGGTTTTGAGTCAGTCCGTGCGCACCGGCGAGGCTCCCCCGCCGAGCAGTGGGTGAATGCTAGAGCACGTAGCTGGCGAAGTCAAGCGCGCCTGGCCGGTCGCCGCAAGCCGGGCTGAGCTCCACCCGATCAACCGTGACGTGGCGGTCTTGCGGCCGCGACGTCGCCGGCCCACAATCGCGAAGCGGCCGGTCCGCAATCGCGAACCGGCCGCCCCTGGAATCGAGCCGAGCTTGACGCGCCACGCATCAATTCTCGGTCAGCTTCACAGTCTCTATCGTGCGTCTGCGTCTCGGCTTCCGCTTCGGGTGCTTGGGGACCATCAGGTCCGGGTAGGCGTTGTGCAGCGCCTGGATCGAGGACCCGGAGAAGCACCCGGTCAGCATCCCACCGAGACCGTGCTCCCTGAAGAGGTGGTACGTCACATCCTGGAACACGCGCTCTCTCGGAACGCCGAGCTGCTCCTCGCAGAGCCAGCGCGTCGCCCTGCGTGCGTTCGCGAGGCCCTGCTCACCCTGCCAGAAGTTCTTGGGCACGTTGCGGAACTCCCAGGGATGGAAGCGCCCGGGATAGGCGTTCTCGATCGCTCTGAAGAAGGAACCCCTGAAGCACACCGAGAGCATCCCGCGCAGGTTGTGCTTGCCGAATGTCGTAGCCGAGATCCTCTGCGGGATGTCGCTGACGGCGACACCCTCGACCTCCTCGATCATCCACCGAGTCGCCTCGGCGGCGAGCTTGAACCGGTCCGGGCCCTGCCACATACCCTTGACATTGAACTGCCACTTGTGAAATCGGTTCGGGTAGGCGTTGTCGATCGCCTTGTACGGCGACCAGTCGAAGCAACTGCCAAGCATCCAGGTGAGACCGTTCTCGTAGAACAGCTTCTTGTGGATCGTGCGCGGTATGTCCCCTACGGCGATGCCGAGCTTCTCCTCGAGCAGGTACCTCGTGATGATCGCGGCTCGCCCACGGCCTGTCTCACCCTGGAAGAAGTTGTTAGGGAACCGCCGTCTGCGCCCGCCGAACACCTCTTCGTATGTCTGGATGACCTCGGTCTGATCAAGCCCAGCTGCGGTTGTCTCGGGATCCAGCCTTTTCAGCTCCGCGACCATAGCCCCTCCGTCTACAGTTCGGACAACTGACAAAGCCGTGACACAATCGTGAGGGTACGTTGCCCTAGTTTCACAGTTTACACCACGTGTCAATCAAGCAAGCCGAACATATCACTTCCTCCAAAACCTGTCAAGCCAATAGTGCGGCAAAGCACAACTACGTAGCTTTCTAGCGGGGAATCCGTAAGTCCGGCTCGTCCGGTGCGGGCCGCCGGCCAGTATCACGAAAGGCGCTCCTGGCACCGCCCGTGCGAGGCGCGGGCGCCACACAGGGCCGCACCCGCGGAATGCGCCGCCGGTACAGGGTGCGGCTCGGTGCGGTGGCAGGATGGCGCTGCTGCGGCGCCGGGCCTCTCGAGATCCCCGCCCTGCGCGCCGCAGGGGGCGCGAGGGTCCTCCGCCCCTCCCTCTCGCGCCTGGGGCAACGACCCGCTTTCCTGAGCGGGGGCCGGTGTCCAGCTAACCCATGGGCCAGAATGGGCTTGACAACGCCACGGGCCGCTCATATGTTGACGCGAATCGGGTCCTGTGAACCCGGAGGACCTATCACGACGCAGACGGGAGGCTCATGACTGAGCAGAAGAAGCAGATCAACGTGGAACTTCGCGACGCGGAGGCCGAGGGCGTCTACGCGAACTTCGCGGCCATCACCCACTCCCCCGCCGAGTTCGTCATGGACTTCATCAGAGTTCTTCCCGGAACCAAGAAGAGCAGGGTCCACGCCCGCATCGTGATGGCCCCACAGAATGTCAAGGCCTTCGTGAGAGCGCTCCAGGACAACATCGCCAAGTACGAGGAGCGGCACGGCGAGATCAAGTCGTCGGGGCAGACCCAACCCGGGAAGCAGATAGGGTTCCAGTAGGGCTCAAGACTTGAGACGCGGGAGGTTTGTGAGGACTGCCGGGGCGCACACCGGTCGAGGTATCGGGGACCCCGGGATTGACGACATGGCTTCGTGGCAGTACCGCGGGGGCTCAGGGGCCCCCGAGAATCCAAGAGGGAGGTGACAAGACGGAGAGACCAGAGCGAGCCTCGTGAGTGAGGTTCGGCGAGGTTAGGTGTTCGTAAGACTACCGTTGAAACCAGGAGGAGTTACGATGATACGCAGCACGCTTGCAGTGATTCTGGTCATCGCGCTCGCGATGAGCGCAGGCGCCTACGACGAGCTCTACAGCAACGACACGGCCGCGACCCACGACGCCGGCGCCTTCGGTATCGACGTCAGCTTCCTGTACTTCATGGCCAGCAGCGGCTACGACAAGGACGGAGAGAGCTACGACTGGGCCGACGGCATCGAGTACACCGGCATGTGGTTCCCGATCGACATCTACTACGGGGTCATTGACGGCTTCGAGGTCGGTGTCACTCCCATCTTCATGATGGACAAGACGACGTTCCCGGACCCGACGCCTGAGTACTCCGGCACGGGCATCGGCGACACCTGGATCTGGGCTAAGTACGGGTTCCTGCCCGACCCCATGCTGACCGCGCGCGTGGGATTCAAGGTCGCGACGGGCGTCGCCGAAGAGGACGTCGACGCAGAAGAGCTCCCGACCGGCTCCGGCCAGATGGACATCGACGGCGCCCTCATGTTCGGCGTCCCCGCGGGTCCGGGCTCGTTCGACGCCTCGATCGGCTACCGCTACAGGATGGCCAAGACGGTCGCGGACATCGACTACGCTCCGGGCAACGAGATCCAGTTCTTCGCGGGCTACACGTACTTCCTCGGCGAGGCGATGAATCTCCGTCTCGGCGCCGACGGTTTCTTCGGCAGCGACCCGACCGAGGACGGCGACCCGATCCCCGAGCTTCCTCCGAATGTCGGCGACGTCCCCGGTTCGAACGTCGTGTACCTCAACCCGGGCTTCGACTACATCATGGACAACGGGGTGGTCCTGGGCTTCGACATGCACTACCCGCTCATGGGCTCCAACATCGACCCTCCGTGGGGCTTCGGCCTCTCGGTCGGCTGGGGCAACTAGCGGCCCCGCCTCATGGTGCAGTGCGGGACGTAGATCGGAAAGGAGCCGCCCGAGGGCGGCTCCTTTCGCGTACTACCGGGGCCGCGTCGCCGCGGCGTATTGATGCGCGGCTCAGGCGTCGCCCGTCACGGCGCGGAGCGCGCGCGTTGCTCCCGCTTCTTATGAGCCGTCCCCCGACGCGTCCGGAGGGCGCGTCTTCCACCGTCTGTGCATCCAGAAGTACAGGTCGGGATACTGGCGGATGAACCGGCCGAACTCGGTCGTGTAGCCCTGGGTCAGGAGTCTCACGCGTTCGTCCTTCGGCAGGTCCTCCGGCGGGCTCTCGACCGACGGGCGAACGACGATCTCGTGCGCTCCTCCCGCGTGGCGGACGATGCCCCCGGGGAGCAGTGGGGCGCCCGACTGAACCGACATGCGCGCGGGTCCGAACGGTGTCGACGCCTGCTTCCCGAGGAACTCAACGAAAACGCCGTCCCTCCCCGCGTCCTGGTCGGAGAGCATGCAGACCACCCTGTTGCGACGGAGCGCGCGCAGCACCCCCATCAGGTTGCCGGTCACGGGCACGAGCTCGCCGCCGAAGCGTGCTCGCAGCCGATTCATCATTCCGTCAACGAGGATGTTGTGCTGCTCGCCGACCAGGAAGGTCATGGGATAGCCCTTGCTGGCGAGCATCGCCAGGATCTCCCAGTTCCCGAGGTGCCCGCAGACCAGCACGGCGCCCTTGCCCTTTTCCAGTGCGGCGTCGATGTGCTCGCTGCCCGTCACCGTGATCAGCGCCTCGACATCCCGTGGCGTCATGCGGGGAAAGCGCATGTACTCGAACGTCATACGGCCGAAGTTCTCGTACGACCTGCGCGCGATTCCGACGAGTTCCGCGCGGCTCCGCTCACCCGCGAAAACCCGCTCCAGATGCTGCATCACGACGCGACGACGCAGCTTGAGCACGGAGAAGGCGAAACCGCCGAGGGCGGCTCCGGTCTCTCGCGACCATCCCGCCGGAAGCGCGCAGATCACGGCCTGCGCCGCCCGCCCGGCCGCGTACTCCAATCTGTGTTGCAGCGTAATCTTCCTGGTCCTCGGCATGCACACTCCTGATGAGCTGGGACGGCGCCCCTTCTACAAGATCCGCCGACGCGTCACGCGAACTTGCGGGCCAACCAGGAGAGCCTGACCTCCACGGCGTCCTCCGGGCACACCTCGTGGCAGCACAGGCACTCGACGCACTTCTTCCGATCGACGACGGGACCCGTCTCGGTCATCTCGATCGCATCGACGGGACAGCTCCTCACGCACAGCCCGCAGGCCTCGGCGCGGCAGCCGCGCTCCTTCGACATCTCAGGGTAGACCCATATCCAGGGGCGGAGCGCCTTGACGACGGGGCCGGGGATCAGATTGAGCATCGTGGTGCCCGGCAGCTCGAAGCCCTCGACGTCGAAGCTCGCGGGGTCCTCCCCGACGATCTCGATGTCCTCCCGCCTGGCGGTCCCGAGACCTCTCGCGGCGGCGAAGCGGATGGTGGAGACCTGCCCGTCCCTGTATCCCATCATTCCGGCGACGACGGTGTCGACGGCCACGGGGTCCGCGCCGCCCACGATGGCCCCCACCTTCCTGGGCCTGCCGCCGGAGGGGCCGTTCCCCTCCATGGCCACGACGGCGTCCATGATGTGAAGCCTGGGGGGCACGAGGGAGTAGACGTCAACGATGTGCCTGCTGAACGGTACGGGCCTCGGTGCGAGGTTGTGCAGGCGTCCCTTCCCGAACCCCGGTATGACGCCGTACATGTTCTTGATGCACCCCGTGTAGAGGGTGAGCACGTGTGTCTTCATCTTCGGGAGACCGATGATCGCGTCCGCCTCGAGCACGGGCCGCGCGATCATGTAGGACCGAAGCTCGCCCGTGACCTCCCTGGCTCCCGACGCCTCGAAGTTGACCAGAGGCGTGCCGGTCCGCTCGGACAGGTCCGTGAGCCCCGTGTTTCGCCACAAACGCTCGATCCCGCGAAGCGCTCCTCCCGGGCTGTCGCCCATCGAGGGGTCGCCGCCCGCTTCTCTGACCTCCTTGATGACGGCCTCGATCACCGCCGGGTGCGTGGTTATGGCCCGCTCGGGCTCCTTCGCGGAGAGCAGGTTGGGCTTGAGAAGGACCTTCTCCCCGGGCGAGATGAACCGGGACATGCCTCCCAGACGCTCGAGGACCTCGCCGACAGCTCTCGACACGTCGCCCGACTCGTAGGTCGCGCATCGCGCTATGGCCACCCTCGCTCGTTGCTCCGCGCCCATCCCTCTTCCTTCCGCGGGCTCAGGACCTCTTCGCCCCTGCCGCTCGGCATCTCGCTCTGCTGCCGAGGACGAAGCGCCCGCCCGGCGAAGGCTGCGCCTCACCGGCCAGCTCCAGCTTCAGAAGCGCTGACAGCACCACAGCCACCGGCGCCCCCGTTCCCGCCACGAGTTCATCGACCGAGACTGGCGTGAGCGACAGTAGTGACAGCACCCGGCCGCGCAGCGGAACGTCCCCTCGTCCGTCCGCCGACGCCTCGTCGCGGCCGGCATCGGGCGGCGGTCCCTCTTCGGGAACCACGGCGGGACACCCAGGACCTTCGGGACACCCACCGGTGCTCGCCCAGTCCGGCCTCCGCACCGGGAACGGTCCCCATGCCCGCTCGATCTCGTCGAGCACGTCCCCCGCGTCTTCCGTGAGCTTCGCGCCCGCCTTTATCAGTCTATTGGGTCCCGCGGACAGCGGCTCGTCCACGGGCCCCGGGACGGCGAAGACCTCCCTCCCCTGCTCGAGCGCCCGCGCCGCCGTTATGAGGGCCCCGCTCTTCGCGGCGGCCTCCACCACGACAACCCCTGCGGACAGGCCCGAGATGACGCGGTTGCGTCTCGGGAAGCATCCCGCCCTCGGTTCCGCCAGCATCGGGAATTCGCTCACCAGTGAGCCGCTCGCCGCGATGTCGTGAGCGAGCCCCGCGTTCTCCGGAGGATACACGCATGCCAGCCCACAGCCCAGGACCGCGACGGTCCGCCCTCCGGCATCGAGCGCCCCCTCGTGCGCCCTCGTGTCCGTGCCGCGCGCGAGCCCGCTGACCACGGTCAGCCCTGCCCTGACGAGATCGGCGGCGAGCTCCGTCGCGACCGCGGCCCCGCGCGGTGTCGGCGTCCTGGTGCCGACCACGCCAATCATCGGCGTGAGACCGCCCAAGGTCTCGCCCGACACGAAGACGCCGACCGGAGCGCCCGCGACCTCCAGCAGGATGTCCGGATAGTCGTCGTCTCCCGGAAGAGCGAACCGGGCCCGGGCCCGCCGGGCCAGCTCCAGTTCGGCCACCCAGTTCCGCCGCGAGACACTGCTCCTGACGGCCGCCGCGACACGCGCCGGAACCTGCGCGCTCGGGGCCGCGCCGCCGGACACGGCCCTGACCGCTCCTCGATACGACCCGAAGGCCCGATGCAATCGCGCCGCGATCGCCGGACCCACGCCGTGTGTCAGCGCTAGTGCCATGGCGGCCTCCCGCTCGGTCACCCGTCACCACCACCCTTCCACAGGGGAAGTCACCCGCCCGGCCCGCCCGGCCGGCACCGCTTCCGTGCGTGGAACCCGCGAGCGTCGCCCGCTCGGTCTCTCACTCCTCCAGTTCGGCGAGCATTGCTACCAGGGCGTGCGTCAATCCGTCCAGGCCCACACCGGTCATTCCCGAGATCCGGTGCACCTCCTCCCCGCCGAACGCGACCCGGGGAGCGGCCTCGTCGGGAAAGAGGTCGGTCTTGTTGAGCGCCACGATCCGGGGCTTCTCAGAGAGCCCCTGACCGTAGCTCTCGAGCTCACCGAGGAGCGTCCGGTAGTCCTCCACCAGCGTCTCGCTGGATGAGTCGAGGAGGATCACGAGGACCCTCGTTCTCTCGATGTGTCGAAGGAATCTGTGGCCCAGGCCCTTGCCTTCGTGCGCCCCCTCTATGAGACCGGGAAGGTCGGCCATCACGAAGCTGTCGGCGGACCCGTGCCCGACGATGCCCAGCACGGGACTCAGTGTAGTGAAGGGGAAGTCCCCTATCCTGGGTCTCGCCGCCGACACGCGCGACAGGAGCGTCGATTTGCCGGCGCTGGGCAGACCTACGAGCCCGACGTCGGCGAGCAGCTTGAGCTCGAGGTCTACGGTGATCTCGGCACCGGGCCTGCCGCCCTCGGCGTGCCGAGGCGCCTGCTCGACGGAGGTCGCAAACCGCGCGTTCCCCCTCCCGCCGCGCCCTCCCTTTGCGATCACGATCCTGGCGCCGTCCTCGTCGAGGTCCGCCATCACGTCCCCGGATTCGTGGTCCTTCACGATGGTTCCCGGCGGGACCAGGAGCACGATGTCCTCACCGTCCCTGCCGCGCCTGTTCGCCCCGCTCCCGTTCCTGCCCTTCTCGGCCTTGTAGTGACGCCTGTAGCGGAAATCGAGCAGAGACGAAAGGCCTCGCGCGGCCTCGAACACGACGCTCCCGCCGTGCCCGCCGTCCCCGCCGTTGGGGCCACCGCGCGGCACGAACTTCTCCCTGCGGAAGCTGACGCAGCCGTTCCCGCCGTCGCCGCCCCTGACCTCTATCCTTGCAGAGTCTATCAGCATCGCCCGGCCTCAGTTCTCGGCACCGCGTCCCCGTCGAGGTCACGCCACCACGGGTTCGGACGGTCCGTCAGTATCTTATCCGGATTCAGGAGACCCGTCGGGTCGAGAGCGCGCTTGACCGCCGCCGTCACGCGGAGGGCGGACTCGTCCAACTCGTCAGCAAGGTGGTCGGCCTTCGTGATGCCGATCCCGTGCTCGCCGGACAGTGTGCCGCCCATCTCGAGCGCCGCGTCGAAGAGCAGGCCGACCGCATCCCGCGCCGCGCGCATCTGAGTCGGGTCGGCGCGGTCCAGCATGATATTGACGTGGAGGTTGCCGTCCCCTGCGTGGCCGAACGCCAGTATCGGAAGCCCCGTCGACTCCGAGATCTCGTGCATCCTCCGGACGTACGCGGGTATCGCGCTTCTCGGCACGGCGATGTCCTCGTTGATCTTGCCCGTCGCGAGTCTGGCAAGCGAGGGAGAGATGGAGCGGCGAATCTCCCATATCTCGTCCCGTTCAGGTTCGTCGGTCGCCTCGCGGAAGTTCAACGCCCCGCTCGCCGCCAGCTGGTCCCGAAGCCGCTCCGCCGACTCGGCCACTGCCGTCTCTTCACCCTCCAGCTCAACGAGAAGGGCCCCTTCCGGGACCCGGTCCGGCTTTCGCCCGCGGACATACTCCATCGCGCACGCGAGCGTCTCGCGGTCCAGTATCTCGAGCACCGCCACCGGTAGTCCGGAGGCCGTGACGGCCGCGACCGCGGCCGCGGCTCGGGAGAGTGAGGGGAATTCCGCCCAGAACGTAGCATAGCTCTCGGGCCTGTCGCTCAGCCTCAGGGCCGCCTTCGTCACCACGGCGAGCGTCCCTTCAGACGCGACGACGAGCGACCCGGGGTCCCACGAGGTGTCCAGGCTGCCCGCGAGGAGACCCGTCGCGACGACGGAGCCGTCGGCGAGCACGAGTTCGAGACCGACCACATAGTCCCGCGTCGTTCCGTGCAGGACCGTACGGGGACCTCCCGCACCCTCCGCGATGTTCCCGCCTATCGTGGAGACCAGGAGACTCGCGGGATCGGGAGGGTAGTAGAGCCCCACCGCTTCCGCCGCGTCCCTGAGGTCGTTGTTGACGACACCGGGCTCGACGACGGCGACCCTCCTTCCGACGTCGATCC
>DAOWER010000085.1 GCA_030638405.1 Candidatus Eiseniibacteriota bacterium
GCGTCGACGTGGAGATCTACAGGGTCGGCAGCCAGACGCCCATAGGAGTGTCGGAGGAGGTCGACAGGGTCCTCGTCGACATAGAGGGAATCCTGCCCCCCGGCGTGGACGTCGCCTCCACGGTCAACCGGTCTGAGAACTACGAGCAGCGCCTGCGGCTCCTGCTCAAGAACGCGTTTCTCGGACTCGTGCTCGTGCTGATAGTGCTGGGCCTGTTCCTCAACATGCGCCTGGCCTTCTGGGTGACCATGGGGATACCGGTCTCGTTCCTGGGCGGCCTGCTCCTCATGCCCGCCATCGGTGTCACCATCAACATGATCACGATGTTCGCGTTCATCATCGCGCTCGGCATCGTGGTCGACGACGCCATCGTCGCGGGGGAGAACATCTACGAGTACCGCCGTCGCGGAATGGGCGTCCTGCAGGCGGCGATCCGGGGCGCGCGCGACGTCGCGGTGCCCATCTCGTTCAGCATTCTGACGAACATAGTGGCGTTTCTGCCGCTCGCGTTCATCCCGGGCTTCATGGGGAAGATCTTCGTCTCCATCCCGATGGTCGTGGTCACCGTCTTCATCATCTCCTGGGTGGAGGCGCTCTTCATCCTGCCGGCGCACCTGGCCCACGGAAACACCGGCGCGCACACCGGTATAGAGGGCCGCATCAACCGCGTGCAGCAGCGGGTTGCCGAGAAGCTCGATCGGTTCATACAGGGCCGCTACTCGCGGTTCCTTCAGAGGGTCATCGTCAACCGGCGCGTCACCGTCGCCCTGGGGCTCGTGCTGCTCATGCTTGTGTTGAGTTACGTGTTCAGCGGGCGCATGGGCATGATCCTCATGCCGAAGGTCGAGGCGGACCGCGCGGTCGTCACTGCGGTGCTGCCCTACGGCGTTCCGCTCGAGCGGGCGCGGGAGGTCAGAGGCCTTCTGGAAGAAGCGGCCGGCCGGGTCATCGACGAACACGGTGGGACCAGGCTGTCCGACGGCATCAACGGCCGTGTGAACGAGAACACGATCGAGGTGACCGTCTACCTGACCGATCCGGACGAGCGGCCCATGAACACGTTCCGGTTCACCAGTCTGTGGCGAGAAGAGACCGGACAGATTCCGGGCCTCGAGATGCTGCGCTTCGAGGCCGACCGCGGGGGCCCGGGCGCCGGGGCCGCACTCACGGTCGAGCTGTCGCACCGCGACGTCGAGACTCTCAACCGGGCCAGCTCAGACCTGGCCGGGCGGCTCGCGGAATTCACCTACACGAGAGACATCGACGACGGCTACAGCCCGGGCAAGGAGCAGATGGACTTCCGGATTCGGCCGGAGGGACAGGCGCTCGGCCTCACCGCGAGCTCGGTCGCCCGGCAGGTCCGCTCGTCGTTCTATGGCGCGCAGGCCCTTCGTCAGCAGCGGGGCCGCAACGAGGTGAAGGTGCTCGTGCGCCTGCCGGAGGCGGCCAGGAGTCGGGAGGCGGACGTGGAGAGGCTCCTCGTGCAGACCCCGGCGGGGACGTGGGTGCCGCTGATGGAGGTCGCGGAGGTGGACCGCGGACGCGCCTACACGAGCATCTCAAGGCGGGACGGGCGACGCACGGTGCAGGTCACGAGCGGCGTGGAGCCGTTCGATCAGACCTCCGTCGTGCAGGCCAGCCTCGAAGAGTCGGTGCTGCCGTCGCTCGTCGAGGACTACCCCGGCCTCTCGTACTCGTTCGAGGGCTTCCAGGCTGACATCAAGGAGAGCATGAGTGCACTCATCGGGGGCTTCGCGCTGGCCATGATCATCTCGTACGCGCTCCTGGCCATCCCGTTCAGGAGCTACGCTCAGCCTCTCGTGGTAATGATGGCCATACCGTTCGGCATCGTGGGGGCGGTGCTCGGGCACCTTCTCATGGGATACAGCATGAGCATCGTCAGTCTCATGGGCATCATTGCGCTCTCCGGCGTGGTCGTGAACGACTCGCTCATCCTCATCACTTATGCCAACACACTCCGCAGCGAGGGTCTCAGTGCCGAGGAAGCGATCCACAGGGCCGGTGTTCGCCGCTTCCGGCCCATTCTCCTGACCACGATGACCACCTACGGCGGGCTTGCGCCGATGATCTTCGAGACGTCTCGCCAGGCGCGGTTCATGATCCCGATGGCCGTGTCTCTCGGATACGGGATCGTCTTCGCGACCCTCATCACTCTGGTGCTGGTGCCGAGTCTGTATCTGCTGGTCGAGGATGGCCAGGCGGCCGTCGCCCGCGTGATGGCCGGGCTGCGCCGCAGAGGTAGCTCAGACGCGGAGGCGGCGAGTGCCTGACCCAGTTCGTAACCACATCCTGGCCGACACGGACATCGGCGCGCTCCTCTGGCGCCTGTCCATTCCCGCGACCGTCGGCATGGCGGTCATGGCCACCTACAACCTCGTCGATGCCATCTTCATCGGACGCGGCGTGGGCACTCTCGGCATAGCCGGCCTCGCGATCTGCTTCCCCGTCCAGCTCATCATCCTGGCCATCGGGCAGCTCATCGGCATGGGCGGCGCGTCGATCATCTCGCGCGCGCTCGGCGCCGGAGATGAGGCGCGGGCCCACCGGGCGTTCGGAAACGTCCTCACGTTGACGTTCCTGTTCGCGGCGACGCTGACCACCGGCGGCTTTGTCTTCTTGGACGAGCTTCTCAGGATCTTCGGAGCGACGGAAGAGATACTGCCGTACGCCCGGGACTACCTGTCGGTGATCCTGTGGGGGACGGCCTTCCGCACCTATGCGATGTCACACAACAACATCATCCGATCCGAGGGCCGGGCGAAGGTTGCGATGACCGTCATGTTCATCGGCGCGGGCGTCAATATCGCACTGGACCCCATCTTCATCTTCGGGCTCGGCATGGGCATGCGAGGCGCTGCGCTCGCGACCGTGCTGGCGCAGGCGTGCACGACCACCTTCATCGTGATCTATTTCGCGAGCGGAAGAAGCAGCCTGTCGATGAGGCTCAGCGACCTGAGACTCTCGCTGCCCATCGTGCGCGAGACGCTCGCTGTCGGCGCGTCATCGTTCGGGCGCATGGTGGCGGGAAGCGCGGTGGTCGTCATATTGAACAGGACGCTCGGGCACTACGGCGGCAACATAGCGATAGCGACGTACGGCATTCTGAACAGGCTGATCCACTTTGCGTTCATGCCCATGCTCGGTTTCTCGCAGGCGCTGCAGCCGGTGGCCGGGTACAACTACGGGGCGCGGCAGTTCGACAGAGCGAAACGCGCTCTCCGCATCTCGAGCTTCCGCTCGACCGTCTTCGCAGTTGGCGCGTTCGGGGTGTTGGTAGTATTCGCGCGTCCGCTGGTACAGCTCTTCACGCGGGACCGCGAACTCATAGAGCTCTCGGTCACAGCACTTCGCACCATCGCGATGGCCTTCCCGATGGTCGGTATCCAGATAATGGGCGCGACCATGTTCCTGGCGCTCGGGCGCGCCGGCCCAGCGCTCTTCCTGACTCTCTCGCGGCAGATCATCTTCCTTATCCCGCTCGTCCTGGTGCTTCCTCTCGTGATGGGGCTGAACGGCGTGTTCGTCGCGTTTCCCATCGCCGACGTGCTTGCGACGGCGGTTACGGTGCTCATGCTCGCCCGGGAGTTCGCGCGGCTTAACCGCATGGAGGAAGCGCAAGTGCCCGCAGACGGGTAGTTCCTCGGGTCATGGTTCCTACCACCGCCCATTGGTCGCGCGGTCTGCTGGACATGACAGCCTGAGTCGGCTATAATGTGGAGGACGCGGGAGCCGGAACTCGCCTTGTACACACAGGGGCTTCATGAAGATCTTAAGAACAGCGACACTGATCATGGTCTGCCTGGGGCTGGCGCTGCCCAGCGCTCACGCACTTGCGCTCTGCATAGACAGCGAAGGCAACCTCGCTCTCGAGGTCGCGGTCAACGGAGCATGCACCGGTTCGAAAGCGCGAGGCAATGACAGGGAGACAACACCCGCGAAGGGACTCGGACGCGCGGTAGACGCGGTCGACTGCTGCGGCGGCTGCACCGACGTGGTTCTCGGCGGTGGCAGCGCGGCGGTCCCGCCCCCGGCCCTCTCCGGGAAGCACAAGCTCTCGCGCCCGACCGACGAGGCCGTCGATCCCTTCGATGCGCTGGGGAATTCACTACCGCGCGCATCTGGTACGAGATTCAGTTCGTCCGCTCCGATCCCGGAGCGACCCCCCACCTGCGGGTCCGTCGTCCTTCGACTCTGATCCATCCTGAACCACCTCCGGTACATCACAGATACAGTTCAATAGAGAGACGTTCGCCCTGCGGACGAACGTTCCTGTCATTGGCCGTCCGTGCGAACTCCTCCTTCACGGCACAGGGAGAAAATGGAGATGGAACATCCTATGAAGACAAGCACAGTGAACTGGATCCCGGTCGCAGCGATGCTCGCACTCGTCCTGCTCCTGGCGTTCGCGACCCCAGGCTGCGACACACACGGCACTGAGGAGCAGCACGACGAGGCCGAAGAGATTGATGGTCACGAAGGCCACGACCACGGGGCCGCCGACGAACACGAGGCCGAAGAGGTTGATGGCCACGAAGGTCACGATCACGGCGACACCGGCGAACACGAGGCCGAAGAGGTTGATGGTCACGAAGGTCACGACCACGGGGCCGCCGACGGCGAGGCGGGGCTCACGCTGTCCGAGCGCGACAAGTCCGACGCCGGCATCGAGCTGGCGACGGCCGGGCCGGGTCGTCTCGAGCTGCACACACGGCTTCTCGGCGAAGTCCGCGTGAACGAGGAACGGCTGGCGCACGTCGTGCCCCCGGTCCCCGGCATCGTACGCGAGGTCAGCGTGCGAATCGGCGACGAGGTCGAGGCCGGCCAGCTGCTGGCCGTCCTCGCGAGCCGAGAGCTTGCGGAGGCGCGCGCCCAGTACCTGGGCGCCCGGGGACGACGAGAGCTGGCTGTGATCGCCTACGAGCGCGAGAAGGAACTCTGGGAGAGGGAGATTCTCGCGGAGCAGGACTACCTGGATGCAAAGCAGGTGTTGTCGGAGGCGGACATTGAGTTTCAGGCGGCGGAGCAGACGCTCCACGCGCTGGGAGTCAGCGAGGACGAACTCGACACTCTGTCGGGAAGCCACGAGGCCGGGGCGCTGACGCGCCACGAGCTGCGCGCTCCAATCAGTGGAACCGTCATCGAGTTGCACCTCGTGTTGGGCGAGACCGTGGGAGAGGACTCGGACGTGTTGGCCATCGCTGACCTCAGTACGGTCTGGGTGGATCTCGACGTTCCGCAGATCGACCTCGGTTCCGTGCGCGAGGGACAGGGGATAACCATCTCCGCGTCAGGGATCGACATCCCGGATGCGACCGCCGTCGTCGACTTCGTGTCTCCGGTCATCGACGTGGAGACACGAACGGCCCTCGCGCGGGTTGAGATACCTAACGCCGACGGGCATTGGCGGCCGGGGCTTTTCGTCACCGCATACGTGTCCTCCGAGCAGCTCAAGGTCCCGGTCATGATTTCGAAGGGCGCCGTGCAGTCGCTCGAGGGTGAGACCGTCGTGTTCGTCCCCGAGGGAGATGCGTTCGAATCCGTGCCCGTGGTGCTGGGGCGCTCTAACGGAACTCACGTCGAGATAGAGACAGGTCTCGGGCAGGGTGAACGGTATGTGGCAGAGGGAGCCTTCGCACTCAAGGCGGAGGTAGTCACGAGCGGACTCGACAGCCACGCGGGTCACGGTCATTGATGCGTCGACTTACGCGTAATGAACCTCGCCTCCGTGCGCGCTCGTTTGCGCGGTCCGAATTGGCGAGGATGGAAGGAGACGCATCGTGATAGCCAGAATCGTCAGACTCTCTCTCCGCACGCGGGCAGTAGTGGTTCTCGGCATGCTTGCAGTAATCGCCGTGGGGGTCTTCAGCTACTCCGGGATGCCGGTCGACGCGTTCCCGGACATATCACCCATCATGGTCCCCATCTTCGCTGAGGCGCACGGCATGTCGCCCGAGGAGGTGGAGCGGCTCATATCCTACCCGATCGAATCCGCGATGAACGGTCTCCCGGGCGTCACGCAGATCAAGTCGACCTCCGCCTTCGGAATGGCCGTCATCTACGTCTATTTCGGGGACGACGTCGACATCTACTTCGCCAGACAGCTCGTGGCGGAGCGTCTCGCGGCGGCCATGCCGGACCTCCCGGACATGCACGAGCCTCCGGGACTGGGACCCATCTCGACGGGTCTCGGCCAGATCTTCATCTACTACCTGACGGCCGACGAGAGCGTGGACACGGGTGGCGTGCCGCTCGACCTGTACATTCGTGACCTCAACGATTGGGTCGTGAAATATCAACTCCAGACCGTTCCCGGTGTCACTGAAGTGCTCTCGATGGGCGGGAACGTCCTGCAGTATCAGATTAAGCCGAGTCCGCACGCGCTGCTGGAGTACGACGTATCGCTCGAGGACATCATCGACGCCGTCAACGAGAACAACAGGAACGCGGGCGGCCAGTTTCTGGTGCTCGGGTCCGAGGAACACCTCGTCCGCGGTATAGGACTCCTCACTAGCCTCGATGACATCCGCAATCTTGCCTTGAAGTCGATCGATGGTGTGCCGATAAGAGTCACCGACGTCGCGAAGGTCGAGTTCGGACCCGAGATCAGGCGCGGAGTCGTATCGCACAACGGGCAACAAGAAGTCATCTCCGGCATCGTTCTGAAGCTCTTCGGAGAGAACACGTCAGAGGTGATCGCCCGCCTCTACTCGAAGGTGGACGAAGTCAGGGCGAGCCTGCCCGAAGGTGTAAAGCTCGTTCCGTACTACGAGCAGGCGGAGCTTGTTCGCAACGCGACGGGAACCGTAAAGACCGCGCTCCTCTTTGGCGCCCTTCTCGTGCTCGTCACGCTTGCCTTCTTCCTCGGCAACGTCCGCACGTCGTTCATCGTGGCGCTGGCGCTCCCGTTCTCCGCACTCGCGGCCGTCATTCTGATGAGGGCGTTCGGCGTGTCCGCCAACCTGATGTCTCTAGGCGGCATAGCCGTCGCGATCGGCATGCTGGGCGACGGCGCCATCGTGATGGTCGAGAACATCTACCGCCACCTGAACATCCCGGAGAAAAGCCACCACGAGAAGCACAGGGTCATACTCGACTCGGCGCACGAGGTCGGCAAGCCGATCGTCTTCTCGACGGCCATCATCATCCTCGTGTTCCTGCCGATACTGACGCTCCAGGGAGTCGAGGGGAAGATGTTCTCACCGATGGCGATGACCATCGCTTTCGCGCTCGTGGGCTCGATGGTGATGGCGGTGGTCGTGGCGCCGGTGCTCTCGTCCCTTCTTCTCAACAAGGGGAAGCACACGGAGTTCGTGATACTGACGAGACTCAAGGACCTCTACCGACCCGCCGTCTCCTGGGCCGTCAAGCACAAGAAGAGAGTGGTCATGATCGCGCTCGCGGCGTTCGTCGGGAGCATGATGCTCGTCCCGTTCATCGGCACCGAGTTCGTGCCGACTCTGGAGGAAGGGTCGATCTTCATAGGCGTCGCGATGGCGCCGTCGATCGCCCTCGAGAAGGCGACCGAGACGATCATGACGCTCGAACGTCGCATCCTCGAATA
>DAOWER010000232.1 GCA_030638405.1 Candidatus Eiseniibacteriota bacterium
CCTGCTCGCGCTGGACGAGGCAGTAACTCACTCACGTCCCCGCACCGAGCGCATCGTCTCGCTCGCGGGGCCGGCCGTGACCCAGCCCGTGCACCTGCGAGTGATGCTCGGGTATCCGATAGACGCGATCCTGAACGGTCGTCTCTGTCGGGAGCCCGCAAGAGTTGTCGAGGGCGGGCTTCTCACCGGGCGAACACTTCCCGAGGAGTGGTTGGGTCTTGGCGCCGAGTGCACCGGTCTGACGGTGCTCGGCGAACTGACCGAGCGGACGTTCATGGCCTTCGCCCGTCCCGGCGTGTCGCGGCGCTCTTACAGCCGGTCCTTCGTGGGAACCTATCGGCCGGAGATCGGCGTACGGTTCAGCACGGCGCTCGCCGGTGAACTGAGGCCATGCATCTCTTGCGGGCAGTGTGTGGACATCTGTCCCGCGCGCATCATGCCCAACGTTCTGCACAAGTCCATCTACGCCAAGGACCTCGAGCGCGCGATCGACCTCAGAGTGGACCTCTGTATCGAGTGCGGGCTCTGTTCCTACGTGTGCCCGTCCAAGATCGATCTCCGCCAGCAGTTCGTCGACTCCAAGGCGGAGATCCAGGCCGACTTGGAGGCAGCCATGGCACTGGAGGCCGAGGCATGAGGCCGATCCTGAACCTACTCGACTGGTTCCGGCCGCACTTCCAGGAGGGCGGCAGATTCGGTCTCTTGAAGCCTCTGTTCGACGCGGCCGACGCCCTCTTCTTCTCGCCGGGTGAGACGACCGAGGTGGCGCCTCACGTCCGCGACCCGCTCGACGTCAAGCGCGTCATGAGCCTTGTCATCATTGCGCTCGTGCCGTGCATTCTCGCATCTGTCTACTTCTTCGGTCTCCGCATGTTGGCGATGATAGCGGTCTCCTACGCGGCGGGCCTTCTGGTTGAAGTGACCTTCGCGATCGTCCGCAAGGAAGGGATCAACGAGGGCTTCTTCGTTACCGGCATGCTCTTCCCGCTGATCCTGCCGCCGGGGCTGCCACTCTGGATGGTGGCAGCGGGCTGCGCGTTCGGCGTGCTGATCGGCAAGGAGCTTTTCGGTGGCACCGGCAGGAACCTGTTCAACCCAGCTCTCGTCGGCAGGATCTTCCTTGCTCTCGCATACCCGCGTGCCATGTCCGGGGCGTGGGTCGAGCCCGGCAGCGGGCTCCTGGGTCGAGCCACCCAGTACTCAGTCGACGCGGTCTCCATGGCGACGCCGCTTGTGGCCGCCAAGGCGGGGGAGTGGACGGACCTGTGGCGGCTCTCTTTTGGGAGCGTTTCCGGTAGCGCCGGCGAGACCTCCGCGATTGCCGTCATCCTGGGCGGCCTGATTCTCCTGTTCGTTGGCATCGCCAGCTGGCGCACGGTCGTGTCGATGCTGGGCACGTTCGCGGTCATGACCGCGTTCCTGCACGGCGGGGATGGAAGCATCGTCCTCTGGCACATGCTGGCCGGTGGACTCCTCTTCGGCGCGTTTTTCATGGCGACCGACCCCGTCTCGAGTCCCATGAGCAACGGCGGCAGGTGGGCCTACGGTCTCATCATCGGCGTAGCGACCGCGCTCATAAGGAACCTGACGGGCTACGTCGAGGGCGTGATGTTCGCGATACTGCTCGGCAACATCTTTGCGCCGGTTCTGGACGAGATGTTCGTGACCGCGCAACTGAGGAAACTGCGTGGATACAAAACGTAGCACATACTCCATCTTCTACGCGGCGGCCCTGGGGCTCGTGTGCGCGCTGGCGCTGACTGCCGTCGACCGCGCGACCGAGGAGCGGAAGGCCGCGAACGCGCAGGCCGAGGAGGTCAGGAACATCCTGACCGTCCTGGGCGTTCCGTTCGACGCCGGCGACTCGGCGGCTGGGCTTCTGGAGACATACGGAACGGCAGTGACCGAGGAAGAACGCGGCGACTCGAGCTTCTACGTCTACGACAATCCTGATGCCGGCGTTCTCAGCGCGACCCGCTTCGAGGGGCCGGGCCTGTGGGGACCGGTCGAGGGACTCATCTGCCTCGAGGAGGACATGAGGACCATCTACGCGGTCTCGTTCTACCGGCACGAGGAGACCCCGGGCCTGGGCGGCGAGATCTCGTCCGACTGGTTCCAGGGGCAGTTCCGCGGGAAGTCCATCGTCGACGAGTCGGGCGTGCCCGGCATAAGCGTCGTGGGCGGCGCCGACGGGATCTCGGAGGTTGACGCCATCACCGGGGCGACGATGACCGGTGACAAGGTGGAGGAAATGCTCAACGGTCTGATCGAGGAACTCGTGGGCGGGGGTGGCCATGGCTAAGACCGACATCGTTTGCGCCACATGCGTCGGCACAGGCCAGGGTCCGTGCGACGGGAAGGGGGTTCAGACGCTCAAGGAAGGCGTCTGGATCAGCAATCCTATTTCCATTCAGATCCTCGGCATCTGTTCCGCTCTGGCGGTGACCAACAGGCTAGAGAACTCCCTCGTCATGGGAGCCGCCCTCATCTTCGTGGGCGTAGGCTCCAACCTGTTCGTGTCGCTGCTTCGGAACGTCACGCCGCGGCGCATCCGGATGATCGCGGAGGTCGCCATCATCGCGACGTTCGTCATCCTGTTCGACCAGGTGCTCAAAGCGTACTACTGGGAGATGTCGAAGCAGCTGGGTCCGTACGTCGGACTCATCATCACCAACTGCATCATCATGGGCAGGGCCGAGGGCTTCGCGCTGCAGAACCGCCCGCTGGTGTCGATGGTCGACGGCCTGGCCAACGGCCTGGGCTACGCGGCCGTGCTGGCTGTGATCGGGTTCTTCCGCGAGCTCCTGGGAACCGGTGCCATCTTCGGGCACGTGGTTCTCGATCCCTCGTGGTATACGCCCAACCAGCTGATGGTGCTCGCCCCGGGCGCTTTCATCGCCTTGGGGATACTGATAGCAGTGTTCAACTGGATCAGCGGCGCCAACAAGGCCGAGGCGGAGGGTGAAGCGCCATGACCGAGATCTCACCGCTCGTCATCCTGATAGCGGCCATATTCACGAACAACATCCTGCTCGCGAACTTCCTGGGGATGTGTTCGTTCCTCGCCGTCTCGAAGCGGATCGACACGGCGGTGGGCTTAGGCGCGGCCGTCATCTTCGTGATGACGGCGACGACCGCCATCAACTACGCGGTCTACCACCACGTCCTCGTGCCGCTCGGGCTCACGTTCCTGTCCTACATCGTCTTCATCGCCGTCATCGCGGCGTTCGTTCAGTTCGTGGAGATGTTCATAGAGCGCTTCAGCCTCGGGCTCTACCACGCGCTCGGGATCTTCCTGCCCCTCATTACCGTCAACTGCGCGATACTCGGCGCCTCGCTCTTCATGATCATAAGGCGCTACACGTTCGCACAGTCGGTGGCATTCGGGTTCGGGGGAGGCGTGGGTTGGACGCTGGCCATCATCCTGATCGCGGGGTTGAGGCAGCGGATGCGCTACAGCGACGTCCCCGTGCCGTTCCGGGGGGTCGCCATCGCCATGGTGATAACCGGCGTCATGGCCATGGCCTTCATGGGGTTCGCCGGCATGGTGAGGATACAGTAACCGGATCATGGTCTTCCTGCTTCCCATACTGATTTTCGGAGGTCTGCTCGTTGGGCTGACGGTTGCTCTGACGGTCGCTGAACGTGTGCTCGTCAACTACGGCATCTGCAAGCTCGACATCAACGACGGCGATCGCGAGCTCGAGGTGGAGGGCGGCCAGTCGCTCCTCTCCGCGCTCAATGAGTCGAAGGTCTTCATCCCCTCCGCATGC
>DAOWER010000221.1 GCA_030638405.1 Candidatus Eiseniibacteriota bacterium
AGGTCGATCGAGTGCATCGACCTGCCGTGCGTCCCCGCGACCAGCGTGCGCGTCGGCTGGTGGATCTTGATGTCGTAGACCGGAGCCGCCGGAAGCCCGGTGCCCAGCATCTCCCAGTCGGCGCCGAGGTTCTTCGTGTAGAAGCAGCCCACGTCCGACCCAGCGTAGAGGACGCTCGGAAGGTCCGGGTCGACAGCCAGAGCGTTGACGGGAGCGTCGGGCAGGTTGCCCGTGATGTCGGTCCATGAGGCGCCGGCGTTCTCCGTGCGGTAGACGTGACCGATGTTCTCGTTCCACCGGAGGCCGGAGAACGTCGCGTAGGCTATCGTGGGGTCCGTCTGGTCCACGGCTACCCGCGTCACCCAGCGGTTCGGAAGTGATGCGGACACGTTCGTCCAGCTCAACACCCCGCCGTTCTGAGTGACCCAGACGTTGGAGTCATCGGTGCCGACGTAGATGACGTCCGGGTTCGTGGGCGCGACTGCGATCGTCGTGACGGTGCCGAACGTCGAACCGCCCGAGGAGCCGTTCGTCAGGTCCGCGCTGATCGCGTTCCACCAGTCGCCGCCGTCGGTCGTCTTCCAGACCCTGTAGGTGCCGAAGTAGAGCGTCTCATTGTCGCTCGGGTCCATGACGATGGGGGACGACCAGTTCCTGCGGTCACCATCGTCGACGCCGTTCAGTGCCCAGTCCCACGAGTAGCCGAAGTCCGTCGACTTGTACGCGTTGCCCCACTGATACTCGCAGAAGATCGTGTTGGGGTCAGTCGGGTCGACGACGACGTAGAAGCCGTCTCCGCCGAAGATGCGTTCCCAATCATCGGGGTCGCCGTCAACCGTGCGCAGCGTGCCGTTGTCCTGCGTGCCTCCGTACAGACGCTGCGGGTTCTGGTAGTCGATCTCGATCGCGTAGAACTGGTTGGTCGGCTGGTCGTAGAGCTTGGTCCACGAGTCACCGGAGCTGGTGGAACGGTAGATGCCTCCGTCGTTCCCCTCGAAGATGCGCGTGTGGTCGGCGGGGTCGAACGCCATCGCGTGGTGGTCGACGTGGTTGGATCCTCCCACCTCAGACCAGCTGAATCCACCGTTCTCCGTTCGGTAGAACGGCACGCCCATCACGAACGCGCGGTTCGGGTCCTCGGGGTCCACGCGTATCTGCCCGAAGTACCAGCCGAATGAGCTCGTCAGGTTCGACAGGCCGCTGCTGTTGGTCGGGCTCCACGAGTCCCCGCCGTCGGTGCTCTTGTAGACGCCGTAGAAGTAGCCGGGGTCGTCGACGTAGAAGGCGTAGATCACGTTGGGGCTCGAGGCCGCCACCGAAATGCCGATCCTGCCGACGTCGGGGCCGCTCGGGAGACCGTTCGTCAGCTCCATCCAGCTGTCACCACCGTCGTGCGAGCGCCAGATGCCGCTCGACGGTCCGCCCGAGCGCCGATAGGTCAGCCCGCGCACGCGCTCCCACATCGCCGCGTAGAGCGTGTCGGGCTTCGTCGGGTCAATGGCTATGTCTATGCAGGACGTCGAGTCCGTCAGCGAGAACACCTTGTCCCACGAGTCTCCCGCGTCGAGCGATCTGTAGACGCCGCGGTTCGAGTCCGTCCCGAAGAGCGAGCCCGCTCCCGCCACCCACAGGCGGTCCGTGTTGTGCGGGTCGACGATCACCCGGCCGATGTAGCGCGTCTCCTCGAGTCCCGCGTAGCTCCAGGTCGACCCCCCGTCCTCGGACTTGAACATGCCCATCCCGAACCAGCTGAAGCTGGCCGAGTTGGCCTCTCCGGTCCCGACGTATATGACGTCCGGGTCGTACGGATCGATGGCGATGTCACCGATGGTCAGGACGGCCTGGTCGTCGAAGATGGGATCCCACGTCGTTCCGCCGTCCGTCGACTTGTAGACGCCGCCGCTCGCCATGCCCGCAAAGATCGTGTTCGGGTCGGTCGGGTGCATCTCGAGGTCCGTGACGCGAGCCCCGATATTCGACGGGCCGCGCTCGACCCAGGTCCCGGGAGACGTCCTGCCGACAGCGAGCCGCATTGCCTGCGCCTCGACCTGCGCTTCCTTGAGCTGCTCGAAGTTGATCCGGCCGTATGGATACGCGCGCTGGAGCGACGCCCACTCGTTGGGAAACGCCCCCGGCTCGTAGCGCCGTCCCTCGGCGGCCATCCTGGCCTTCATCTCGGTCTTCTGCTCCGCGATCTCGACTGCGATCTCGTCCGCGGTTCTCGTGGCCGGGCCGGTCGGCCACAGGAGCGTCCACGCGGCCGCGGCGACGGCGGCCACGGCAATCACCGTGAGCAGGGTTCTGCGGGTCATCGGGTTCTTCCCTCCCTCGCGCCATCGGGGCTGGTAGTCGATGCGGGTCCATAGGACAGAATTTCTTGACACGTGCATACATTATACCCGATTAGGAGTCCATTCTCCAGCTCGAGTCGGAGGGCCGCATGTTCCCGCCCGCGGTGGCCCGGACTTCGTCCACGACGTTGACGCCTGCGGGCCCGAGTCCCCCGCCGAAACAGGCCGATGCGGCCGCCAACGGGCCTCTCAGGCGTGGAATCCGCATCTGGACCGCTACCTGCTCCAGTCCCGGTCGCGCCACACGTGCGGCGCGTGGCAGCCAAGGGGAAACGGGAACGGGGAGAGGGAGGTGCTCGCCATGAAGCGGTCTGTTGTGATCCTCATCGTCCTGCTGGGGCTGGCTCCGGTGACATGGGGGCTGGAGGTCTGGAACAGCGTGGTGATCAACGAGGTGCACTACTACATGCCGGGGTTCGATGCGCACAACGAGTACATCGAACTTCTGAACGCCGGCGGGACCGTCGCGTTCCTGGACGGCGCGGTCATCACCGACGAGGGAGACGACGGCATGCCGGAGTCGGTCTTCCGTTTCCCGGGCAGCCACGGCGGCTACGGTATCGCCATCTGGCCGGGTGAACTCGTGCTGATCGCGGTAGATGCGGTACCGGGTGAGATCTGGCCGGACCTGTCTGGTGCGGACTGGGAGTTTGTGCACCCCGGTGACGACAACGACAACCCGGAAGTGCCCAACCTCATACACTGCGGGGGCTCCGACTGCGACATCGCTCTCGCGAACGATGGGGACGGAATCCTGCTCGCCACCGGCGTCGACACGTCGGCTGCGATCGACTGCTCCAGCGTCGTGGACGGCGTCAACTGGGACAACGTCCCCGATCCCGTGCCCATCTCGTGGACCGATTGCGTGGACCCGCAGTTCGCCGACGGCGTCCCGCAGGGGAACTGCCTTGGCCGGTGCCCCGGAGGGGTCGACCACAACCAGAGCAGCGCGGACGACTGGTTCATGATGGTGCCGACGCCGGGTGAGCCGAACATCCCATCGTATCCAAGCGACTGCAGCACAGGCGTCGACCTTGAGATTAGCTGGGGGACCATCAAGGCCTTGTACAGGAGCGGTGCTCGCTGAGCAGGGCGCGCCTGCGGAGCCCGGGGATGCTGCCCACCTGAGGGAGTCCTCGCGAACGCCCCCGGGCGGTCGTTGACCTCGATGCGCATGGGCGGTACAATCTACTGGCTGATAGTCTTTGAGCCGTAATCGGTCCCATGGCAGGCAATCCGTCCCACCCGTCCAGGAGCGCATCACCATGGCATATTCAGACTCGACTCGACAGGTCTACTCCGATGAGATCGCTGCCATCAAGGAGAAAGGGCTCTTCAAGGAGAAACGCTTCATCTGCTCGCCGCAGGCGGCGGAGATCGAGGTCGAGTACCCGGAGGGGGCTGCTTGCGAGAAGGTGCTGAACTTCTGCGCCAACAACTACCTGGGCCTGTCGAGCCACCCAGAGGTTATCAAGTCGGCGCACGCGGGGCTCGACGCGCGCGGCTACGGCATGAGCTCGGTCCGCTTCATCTGCGGGACCCAGGACGTCCACAGAGAGCTTCAGGACAAGGTGTCGGCCTTCCTCGCAACCGAGGACACGCTGCTCTTCCCCTCGTGCATGGACGCGAACGCGGGCGTCTTCGAGGCCGTCTTGGGCAAGAAGGACGTCATCATCCCCGACAAGCTCATTCATGCCTCCCTGATCGACGGGATCCGGCTCTGCCGCGCCGAGCGTGACATCTTCGAGCACATGGACATGAAGCATCTCCGCAAGAAGCTGGAGCTGCACCGGGACAAGAGGCGGCGCCTCATTGTGACCGACGGCGTCTTCTCAATGGACGGCGACCTCTGCCCGCTCGATGAGATGTGCGACCTCGCCGACGAGTTCGACGCCATGGTGCTCGTGGACGACTCGCACGCGACGGGTTTCATCGGGAAGACCGGTCGCGGGGTGCACGAGCATTTCGGCGTGATGGACCGCGTCGACATCATAACGACGACCTTCGGGAAGGCGCTGGGAGGCGCCTCCGGCGGATGCGTCTCGGGCAGAAGCGAGCTCGTCGAGCTCTGCAGGCAGAAGGCGAGGCCCTACCTCTTCAGCAACTCGCTCTCGCCCGTCATCGTGAGCGCGACCATCAGTGTGATCGACCTGCTGTCCAGGACGACCGAGCGCCGGGATAAGCTCGAATCCAACACGACGCGCTTCCGGGAGGGGATGAAGAAGGTGGGTTTGAGTATCCGCGAGGGAGTCACGCCCATCGTGCCGGTCATGCTGTACAATGCGAAGCTCGCCAACGACATGGCGCGCGACATGTACGCCGAGGGCATCTACGTCATCGGCTTCTTCTTCCCGGTCGTCCCCGAGGGGCAGGCCCGGATCAGGGTGCAGCTGTCGGCAGCGCACGAGAACGAACACATCGACAAGTGCGTCGCAGCCTTCAAGAAGGTGGGGAACAAGTACGGGGTTCTCGGGCTGGACAAGAAGGGGATCATCGAGAAATACGGGACCTAAGAGAGCTCCGGGGCAAGAGGCCCGGACAGCCGCACCGCAAGCAGCCGGGAAGGGGTCGCGCCGACGCGCGGCCCCTTCTGCGTCCGCCGGGAGCACTCCGACCCTCGGTCAACCCTGGCGTCCATGGACGCGTAGTGGCGGCGCGTGGCGACTGAACGCCTGATTGGGCACGTTTTGTGCATCCTTCCGTGAGTCGTTCGGACCAGTCGTGCTGGGCCGAGCCTGTTCCTGGCATAGGGGCGGTCCTAAGAGGCCGCCTGTTGGGCCAATCGGACGTCGGAGGGGATCATGCCAAACTCGCTCATGAGACTGAAGCCCTTGCTGCTTGCGGCACTGTTCCTGTTCTGCGGGGCGCACGCCGCGGTCGCGGGGTACGGCGTCGACTGGGTCGTCCTTGTGGACAATACGGGGACGATGCGCTACCAGAGCCGTGGAGAGATGACCGTCAAGGCGATCAAGGAATTCGTGTCGCTTACCGAGCCTGGGGACCGCATCTCCATCTGCAGCTACGGGGAGCGTTCTTTTTCCGTACTGCCGAACAACGCGGTGGTTATCGAGGACGAATCGTCGAAGGACTACGTGAGGGCACACACCAAGTTCGGTTTCAACGCCGACAGGACCGACATCACCGCGGGTCTGGAGTATGTGTGGCGGATGCGGGCTCACTTCTTCCCCGGCCTGGAAGCGGGCGACGGGAAGGGCGCCGACGCGGTCATCGTTCTCCTCACCGACGGCAAGCTCGTCCCGGTCTATCGCAGCTACGCGCAATACGAAGCGACGTACGACAGGAGCCGCAGACGCCTTCTGGAACTCGCGTCCCTCTGTGCGGACGAGGGAATCCGAATCTGCACGATCGGCCTCGGCCGCTCGAACAAGGTCGACGGAGAGCTGCTCGAGGATATCTCCGCGAGGACAGGCGGCACCTACCGCCACGTTGCCGCCGCTTCAGACGTTGCGGAGGCCTACCGGGCGATCGCGAGCGAGCAGCGGCCCTCAGTGCCGACCCACGTGGTCGAGGCGCCGGACAACCCGTCCGCGGGTGCGCCCGGCGAGCAGGACGCGGCCTCTGAGGCTCCCGGGCAGCCCCGGGAGAAGAGCGGCGGGCGCAAGCACGCTGGAGCGCGCTCGTGGAGCGTGCCCGTCGAGGCCTTTCCGGCGGACTTCTGTCTGGCATCCGCGGGTGTCCTCGCCATCTTCATCGGGATGATCGCGGTGGGTACCGAGAGGCGCCAGAGGTGGGCCGCGCGCTTCTCGGGGAGCCTCTTCGGCGGGGGAGAGAAGCTCGTGAGGGGCTATCTCAAACCCATCGACGCGCCCGGGACGATCTCAGCCAGGCCGATCATCGGCCTGGAGAACGAGGCGGCGGAATCCGTGAAGGTGGGCACCGGCACGTCGTACATCTCTCACATCGACACAACCGTGGAATTCGTCGGGACCACGGACGAATCGCCCCCGCAGCTTCGCGCTGAGAGCGGAATCGTCACTGTTGAAGGTGAGGCAACAACCGTCCGGAAGCTCAGGGACGGCGACGTCATCGAGATAGAAGGCCTGCGCTATCAGTACCTCAGGGGCAACAGGAGGTAGGCCACCTTTCAGCTCGGAGTGAACTCTCAAAGGCCCTGCACTCGTGAATCCTCGAGTGCAGGGCCTTCAGCTTTTCCAACCGCCCGGATGCTATCGGATGCTATCGGTAGAGCAGCCCCGCCTCGTGGCGGGCCCGGAGCCTCGTCAACATGTCCTCGGTCATTGCCCGCAGGTCGTACTCGGGCCGCCAGTCCCATTCCTCCCTCGCAGCCGTGTCGTCAACGGAAGACGGCCAGGAGTCGGCGATCGCCTGTCGGTAGTCGGGGTTGTAGGTCGTCCTGAAGTCGGGGATGTGCTCCCTGATCGACGCGGTGAGTTCACCGGCGGAGAAGCTCATCGACCCGACGTTGAAATCACCGTGGTGGATCAGACGGTCGTAATCGGCCTCCATGAGGTCGATGGTGCTCTTGATGCAGTCGGGCATGTACATCATCGGCAGCTTGGTGTCCTCGTTCAGGAAGCACGTGTACGCGCCCTTCTCGATGGCCGCGTAGTAGATCTCGACCGCGTAGTCGGTGGTCCCGCCTCCGGGTAGTGTCTCGGCCGACACGATGCCCGGATAGCGCAGACCTCGGGCATCCACCCCGTAGCGCGCGACGTAGTAGTCGCACAGGAGTTCTCCCGCGACCTTGGTCACGCCGTACATCGTCGACGGCTTCAGCACGGTCTCCTGGGGTGTGTCTTCCTTCGGACAGCCCGCCCCGAACACGGCGATGGAGCTTGGGCAGACCACCTGCGTGAGCTCCAGGTCACGCGCTATCTCCAGCGCATTGATCAGACCTGCCATGTTGACGTGCCATGCCTTCAGCGGGTCCCGCTCACCGCTGGCGGAGAGAACGGCGGCGAGGTGGACTATCGCGTCGATTCCGTGCCGTCTGCAGATATCTGCCAGGCCCTCCGCGTCGGTGACGTTCACCTGCTCGAAGGGACCAGCCTGCCCGAGTTCTCCCTCGGGTCTGGGTCTGAGGTCGCTCGCGACGACGTTGCCGTCCCCGTATCTTCGCCTGAGTTCGGCGGTCAGTTCCGAGCCGATCTGTCCCAGGGCTCCCGTCACCAGGATGCTGCTGATCGCTCTAGTGCCCACTCGAATCGCCTCTCCGTCAGGTGGCCAGGTGGATCGTAAAGGGTGCCAACAAACCTACCAGATTGCCGCGGGAAAGGCGACAGCGGGTTCCCAGAGGTGTCCCGCTTGGGGTATAATCGGCTGGTGATTCCGACCTGTTGCGGCGGCTGCAAGACACGGAGGAGCGATGCACCAACGCAAGTGGGAAGACCTCCTCGACAAGGTCGAGAAGATGTTCGGCTTCATCGAGCACACCACCGATGAGTATCCCGACCGCCGAATGACCGTCGAAACGGCCGTTTTCGACGGGGCGTCGGGGCGGATCAAGCTCGAGCGCACGGTGAAGCCCGTCGTTCTCGATCAGAAGACCACCTACTCCAAGCGCGTCGGGGGCAGGGCGACGACTGAGTATGTCCTGTCCGATGACGAGTATGTCGACACGGTCAGGTTCTTCAAGTGGGACAGGCTGGCTCGGGAGTGGAAGCAGATAGACATGGCCGATATCGGTCGATGAGGCACGCCTGAGCGGCCGCTGATCGCCTCGTTCTTCGGCGGCCCCGGGCGCCTGGCCCGGCCCGCTCACACGCCTGTGCTGACCCCTTCCTCATAATCACCTTGCTGGAACAGAACTTGCTTTCTACGCCATCTGTGATGGCGGGCTCAGGCCCGTGCAGTCCTGTTTGACCATCCGACCCGGTCGCCTCCGGAGCTGGAGCAGCTTCGTTCAGCTCCTGAAGCCGGACCACCGGGATCGGTTCCGGAAGGGGAGGCCATTGGACGGCCCCACGGCAGACGGCACCACGATGGACGGTTCCAGGGCGGACGGATCTACTGCGGACGGCCCCAGGACCAGCGTCCTCGTTGTCGATGACGAGGACTTCATCCGAGAGATAATCTGCCGCAAGCTTACCGGCAGCGGCTTCGCGTGCGATGCCGCTCCCAGCGCGGAAGACGCCCTGGCGAAGATCTCGCAGAACAACTACGACTGCGTGCTGTCAGACATCCACATGCCAGGCATGAGCGGTGTGGACCTGCTGCGCCGGATCAAGCTTCAGAACCCTGACCTTGCGGTCATCCTGGTCACCGGCGCACCGGACATCGACGCGGCCCTCGAGGCGATGCGGCTGGGCGCCGACGACCATCTGTCCAAGCCGCTCAATCTGGCGGCGCTCGAGATGACCGTGGACCGCGCGCTCGAGAAGAAGCGGCTCATAGAAGAGAACAGGGAGTATCAGCGCAACCTCGAATCAATGGTCAAGGAGCGGACCAAGCAGCTGAGCGACGCGAACGACGACCTGCGCAGGCTCTTCACCGGCAGCATGAAGGCTCTGGCGCAGGCTCTGGAAGCGAAGGACGAATACACGCAGGGCCACTCGGCGCGTGTCGCGGAGGAGTCCGTCAACATCGCCAGGCGCCTCTCATTGTCGGACTCGGAGATCCAGCGCATCTGGCTGGCCGGCTACCTCCACGACATCGGCAAGATAGGCATCAAGGAAGAGGTTCTCAACAAGCCCGGCAAGCTAAATGAAGAGGAGTGGAATCTGATCAAGCAGCATCCCGTCGTCGCCGGGAAGATCCTCGGCCCCATCCCTGAGCTCTCGGACATCATCGACATCATCGTGCACCACCACGAGCGTTACGACGGAAGCGGCTACCCGGATGGTCTCGAGGGAAGCTCGATTCCGCTCGGTGCGCGGATTCTCTCGGTGGCGGATGCCTACGACGCGCTGACGTCCAGAAGGTCCTACCGGGAAGCTCTTGCTCGCGATGAGGCGTACCGGATCCTCGAGGATGCCGGCGGGACGCAGTTTGACCCGGTCATCATGAGGACGTTCCTCGATCTGAAGCAGGGCCTCAAGGGGATTCCGGGGGGCGGACTGCCTGAGACAGAGGATGAGTGCTTGCAGGATGCGACGCATGGCAAGAGCGGGCTCAGCGGAGTCATAGATATCACACCGTTCGACCTCAGCTAACCCACCAGTGTATCATCAGTTAACACCTCTACCACAGCTTGTCATAATTGGCATGTGCCTTGCATTATCAAGTCTCGACTCCGGCCCACGCCCGCACACGCGAGGCTGCTGGGCCATCCACAAGCACAGGGGGGGAGCGAGACTTGGAAACTCCGCACACGAACGAGCCTGAGAAGCTTCACCTGTCCAGCATGGAGATCGACCCTCACGTCGTGAGGCTCATCCCCCATGAGATGGCTCAGCGTTTCCGCCTGGTGGCCGTCGGGCAGGAAGAGAATTCCCTGGTCCTGGCCATGGAGGATCCCCTCGACGTCATCGCCACCGACACCATCGAAGCCAACACGGGCTACGAGGTGACTCCCCGTCAGGCGGACGCCGAGGACATCGCATCCGCCATAGAGAAGTACTACGGGGACTCCATCAACATCGAGCAGAGCATCCAGAGCATCGTGGACGTGGAGGTAGCGAGCGGAGCCGGTGGCGATCTCGATCCCGAGCAGCTCTCCATCGACCCCGACGACGCGCCCGTCATCCGTCTCGTCAATCTGATCCTGCTGCAGGCGATTGAGGAGCGGGCGAGCGATATCCACATAGAGCCGAGAGAGAAGAACCTCGCCGTCAGGTTGAGGGTAGACGGCGTGCTGAAGGAGATCCTGCCGCCTCCGAAGAGGATGCAGTGGGCGATAACCTCGCGCATCAAGATCCTGGCGGGGCTCGATATCGCCGAGCGCAGGCTTCCACAGGACGGCAGCTGCAGGGTCCGCATCATGCACCGTGCCGTGGACATCCGGATCTCGACCATTCCCACTATCTACGGTGAGAAGGTCGTGATGCGGCTCCTCGACAAGTCGAACCTCAAGACCGACCTCGAGGATCTGGGATTCGACCCGTCGTCGCTCGGCATGATCCACAAGGCGATCCACCAGCCACACGGGATGATTCTCCTTACCGGCCCGACTGGCAGCGGCAAGACGACGACTCTCTATTCGGCCCTGACGAAGATCAATTCCCCGGACAAGAACATCATGACGGTCGAGGACCCCGTTGAGTACGAACTTGCCGGGATCAACCAGGTCGGCGCGCGCCCGAACATCGGGCTGGACTTCGCCGCGGCTCTGCGCTCCTTCCTCAGGCAGGACCCGGACGTGATCCTTGTGGGCGAGATCAGGGACCTCGAGACCGCGAACATCGCCATCAAGGCTGCCCAGACGGGCCATCTCGTGTTCAGCACGCTTCACACGAACAACGCCACGTCGTCGGTGGACAGGCTCCTGAACATGGGTGTCGAGCCTTATCTCATCTGCACGTCCCTCAATCTGGTCATTGCCCAGCGGCTGGTCAGGAGGATCTGCGACGAGTGCAGGGAGCCCTACGATCCCGATCCGGCGCTCGTGGCTCGGTTCCGCAGCGTCATGCCCGACGGCGGCGACGTGACCTTCTACCACGGAGCCGGGTGCGACGAGTGCTCGGGAAGCGGCTACAGAGGTCGGCTGGCGATATACGAGCTCTTCCCGATCAGTCGCGAGGTCAAGCGCATCGTGATGTCGGGCGACCTGGGTTCCAAGATCAGGGACCAGGCCATTGCCGACGGCATGCAGACCGTGCTTGTCAGTGGGATGGGCAAGGTCAGGGACGGGGTGACGACGCTGGATGAGGTCCTCAACGTCGCCATGGAGTCGGACAGGGTGACGAGGAAGCCGGACGAGTCCTGACCATCCTGCCGCTCGTGCAGTATGCGATACCGCCGGATTACCTCTGGCGGCCACTCGTATCTCAGAGACAGAAAAGTCATCCTAACACGCTGTAGCATCGGCGTTTAACAGCTGTCGCGCTCTTTGGCATTACTGGCATGAGGCTTGCATTCTCTCTGGTCGGAATGGAGATGCCTGTGTCGGAACCCGCTCGCTCGCAAGAACTTAGAGGGAAGGGAGTCCGGGCACAGGTGAGGCGGGTTCCACCCGGCCCCGGATGCCCGGACCCCGGCAGCGTTGCCGGGCACGGCCGGACACCGCCACGAGCGGTCAACTACACAATCGGATAGTGGGGCACACATGACTACGGACATTCGGAAGCTGCTTGAGGAGATGGTCGAGCGCAGAGGCTCTGACCTCCACATCACTTCCGGCGTTCCTCCTCAGATCAGGATCGACGGAGTGCTGGTCGCTGCGGATCACACTCCCCTGAGCCCCGAGGAGAGCCGGGAGCTCTCCTACGCGCTGATCGACGAGAAGAAGATAGCCAGGCTGGAGTCCGACAAGGGCCTGGACACCTCGATCAGCGTGGAGGGGCTGGGACGGTTCAGGCTGAACATCTACTTCCAGCGAGGAAGTGTTGCGGCGGCCATCCGTCACCTGCCCTGGGAGATCCCCCCCATGGAGGATCTCGGGGTCCCGGCCGTCATGAGGGACTTCTGCGAGAAGCTGAACGGCCTCGTCCTTGTCAGCGGCCCCACGGGCTCCGGCAAGTCGACAACGCTGGCCTCGATGCTCTCCTACATCAACGAGAACAAGAACGTCCACATACTCTCGATTGAGGACCCCGTCGAGTACCTGCACCGTCACAAGTTCTCGATCATCAATCAGCGTGAGATAGGCCGCGACGCGCCGTCGTTCGCGTCCGCGGTCCGGCAGGTGCTGCGGCAGGACCCGGACGTCATCTGCATCGGCGAGATCCGAGACCTTGAGACCGTCCGCACGGCCCTGACGATGGCTGAGACGGGCCACCTTGTGCTGACGACGGTGCACACGAGCGAGGCGCCTCAGGCGATCAGCCGAATCGTCGACATCTTCCCGCCGCACGAACAGCAGGGCGTGAGGACCCAGATATCGCTGTCGCTTCAGGGTGTTCTGGTTCAGCAGCTGCTGCCGGACGCGAGCGGAACGGGCCGCGTGCTCGCCACGGAACTCATGGTGGCGACCCCGGCCGTCAGAAACCTCATTCGCGAGAACAACCTCCAGCAGCTTCGGTCGGCGATCGAGACGGGCGCGAAGGACGGCATGCACAGCATGAACTCCACGCTCCTGAAGCTCGAGAGCGAGAAGCGCATCACGACCGACACAGCCATTGCGTCGTCGAACGACATCAAGGGAATCATGCGAGAGCTTGCCAAGCCCGTGAGGGCCTAACACAGCGCCGCTGCGACGGCAGACCAGAGGAACGGGAACATGCCAGAGTTCATCTTCACAGCCAAGACGCCGAACGGGAAGACCGTCCAGGGAACGAGGAACGCCGACAGCGAGATGTCGCTCGTCTCGAGCCTGCGCAAGGAGGATCTGGTCGTAGTGGCCGTCGCTCCCGCCCCGATCAAGGCCAGCCAGGTCAAGAAGGGCAAGAAGGTCAAGACGAAGGATCTCGCTATCTTCTGCCGTCAGGTGAGCGCGATGCTGGGCGCGGGCCTGCCTGTTCTCGAGTCGATTCAGAGCATCGCCGACCAGTCCGAACACGTGACGATGGCGAGGGTGCTCCGTGAGGTAGCAGCCGACATCGAGGCAGGCGCTACGCTGTGCGCGGCCTTCGGGAAGCATCCCAAGATCTTCTCGACGCTCTTCACCTCGATGATACGCGCGGGAGAGGAGTCAGGCGCACTTCCGAACGTGCTCCAGCGGTTGGGAGATTACCTCGAGGCCAAGGACGCGCTGGCCTGCAAGATCCGAGCGGCGTCGGCATACCCCGCGTTCATCGCCGGGTTCTTCATCATGGCGGTGGCGGGGATCATGCTGTTCCTGATCCCGCAGTTCGAGAGCATCTTCGCGAGCTTCGACATGGACCTCCCCCCACTGACCAAGTTCCTGATGGCAACGTCCAGGTTCATCGGGCGCTATCTCGTCTACGAGATCGTGCTCGCCGCCGGCGGTGTCTACGGTTTCTGGAAGTGGCACAAGACGCCCGGAGGCAAGAGCACGGTTGACGGTTGGCTGCTCAAGGCCCCGATCTTCGGGAATCTCATTCTCAAGGCCGCCGTGGCGCGCTTCAGCAGCACGCTCGGTACGCTGATGGAGAACGGCGTCACGGTCGTAGCCGCCCTCGAAATCGTCGGCGAGACGGCCGGAAACGCGGTGGTCAAGGCCGCCGTGGACAACGTGGGCCGCGGTGTGGTCAACGGGTCCACGATCTCCGAGAAGCTCGCGGAGTCGTCCGTCTTCCCCAAGATGGTCATCAGCATGGTGGCCGCGGGGGAGAGCTCCGGAAACCTGCCGGAGATGCTCAGCAAGGTATCCGATTTTTACTCGCGGGAAGTTGACGCGGCGATTAGCGGGCTGACCTCGATGATCGAGCCGATCCTCATTGTGGGACTCGGAGCGATCGTCACTGTGGTCGTGCTCGCCATCTACCTGCCCATTTTCTCGATGGCGACGGGATTGAGCTAGGTAGATAACCAGAGGCCCTTTAGAGAGCAGGAAGGAGGTGAAAACAAATGCTGCGCAGAAACCAGGGGGGTTTCACCCTCGTTGAGCTGATGATCGTTGTCATCATCGTTGGCATCCTGGCGGCGGTAGCCATTCCGATGTATCAGGGCGCGACTGAGCGTGCCAAGGCGTCGGAGGCGGTGGCTGCACTCGGCACGATTCGTGGTGCGATGCGCGTCTACTACGCCGAGCATGGCACGTACGTCGACGCGAGCTTTACGGACGGCGCCCAGACGACCAACGGTAGTGTTCTCGACGTGAGCGATAACGACCTTCTCGGCCGTTACTTCAGCACGGAGTGCTACACGTTCGACGGTGCTCCGACGGCGACTACCTACAGCATCGAGTGCGACGGTGCGCTCAGCACGGCCGCGTACGGAACCGAAGTCGCGACGATCGTGCGGACGATTGACCATAACGGCACCATCGTGAATGGCTAGCTCGTGTGGACGATCTTGACTATTGCGGGGGTGGCGCCTCCGTGGCGCCACCCCCGATTCGAAGGGGGAGAGATCAGGGCCTACTGAGAACGATGCGGTCCAGTTGAGCTGATTCTGTAGAGAAGCCGAGGCATCCGAGAAATGGCACAAGGTGTGCGAGACGAAGGGAGGCGGAATCCGATGCAGTCCGTGAGGCGGTGGGGCTTCACCTTTACGACGGCACCGCCAGCACCGCAGCGGCGGCGAAGGATGTCGCAGCGCCGGTGCGCTACATCGACCAGAACGGGAATGTGTCCGGCAGTTGAGCGGCCACACGACCGCGGAGGAGTCAGCGGGATGCGTGTGAGGAATAACCGGGGCTTCACAATGACCGAGCTCATGATCGTCGTGACGATCATCGGCATTCTTGCCACCATCGCGTTCCCCATGTTCCAGACTGTGCCCGAGCGTTCGAAGTCGACCGAGGCCGTGACTGCTCTCGGTCTCATCAGGAGCGTCATGCGTATCTACTACGTCGAGCACGGGACCTTCGCGAACGCCACCCAGTTCACCGACGGTGCGCAGGTGACCAGTGGCGGACTGCTGGGTGTCACGAACAACGATCTCATGGGGCGATACTTCAGCTCGGCAAGCTACACGTTTCTTGGAGCTCCGACAGCGAACTCATTCACGGTTGAGTGCGACGGCTCTGGCAGCACCGCACCCTTCGCTGCAGAGGTGTCCAATATCGTGGTGACCATGAACCAAGACGGCGACATGACGAGGCTATTCTAACCGATTCCAGGTTCCGATCGAAGTCACGGCCTGACGGTGGGGGAGAGGGACGATTGCGCCAGACTGAACAGCACAGAGGATTGATAGGACTGGACATAGGTTCTACCTCGGTCAAGCTCGTTGAGCTCTCGGGCAAACCCGGTTCTTTCGCGTTGGAGAACATCGCGGTGGTCGCCGTTCCCGATGACGCCTCCAGCAGCGCCTACGGCCAGGCCATCTCCCTCGCGCTCGAGGGTAAGGAACTCCAGACGGACCGCGTCGCCACCTCTGCCAGCGGCCGGAAGGTGGCCGTGCGGGGCATGAGGTTCCCGGCGCTCTCGGGCAAGGAGCTCGTCGGGGCGATTCGATACGAAGGCAGTCAGGTCATCGCCTTCGACATTGAGGACGCGTACTGTGACCACTGCGTCATCGAATCCAGCGATCCCCACACCGAACTGATGGACATCCTGTTCGTGGTCGCCCGCAAGGAGGCCATCGATTTCAAGACCCACGTTATTGAGGGAGCCGGGCTGGAGCCGCGCGTCGTCGGAGTGGACGCACTGATGCTCCTGAATGCGCTGTTTCAGAGGGACGATCTGCCTGAGACGGTCGGTGTGGTCAACATCGGGGCGGCCAACACGAGCATAGGTATCGCGCGTCGGGACTCGGTCCCGTTCGTCAGGGACGTCGACGTAGCCGGCAACAGTTACACGGAAGCCATCGCCGCTGCCATGTCCATCGAGATTGACGAGGCCGAGAAGATCAAGATCACTGATCCCGACCACGATGCCACGACCATCCGTGCCACACAGCACGTTACCCGGCATCTGGTGAACCAGGTCTCCCGGTCACTCATGTACTACCAGACTAGGGGGCAGGGAACCCCGGTCGATGCGCTCTACCTGTGCGGGGGTTCTTCCAGCCTGCCGGCGGTGGAGCAGGACATTGCGAAGACCCTTGGGATACCTGTCGAGCATTGGAGTCCGCTGGAGCAGGTGTCTGTCGACGATGCGCGGTTCGATGCGGGCGCGGTGGCGAAGCTCTCACCCGTCACATCGCTGGCGGCCGCGCTGGCCATGAAACCGGACCCGAACTAGACCATGTACGATGTCAACTTCATAGGACAGAGAATAGTGCCGGAGAGCCAGAGGAAGGCCGTGCTGATTGTCGCGGCCGCCGCTGGGCTTGCCCTCGGCCTGACCCTGCTGAGCCTCGGCATGGTCTCGCTGGCGGACATCAAGGTCTCGGATGCCTACGCGTCGGAGACCACCGAGCTGCAGAAGTCCGTTGCCTTGAGTTACCCGGATGTGCCTACGGGAGCTGAGCTGGAGGCCGCGATCGACAAGACGGAGCCGGTTCTCAGGGAAGTCGCGAAGCTCGTGGACCGTCGGACGCGCATGGCCCCGGTCCTTGAGAGGGTAGCCCTGGCCGTGCCGGACGGTGTGTGGCTCACTCGTGTCTCCGTGGCTGATCCAAGGACTTCCGAGGAGGAAAGCAGGGCCAGGGGGAAGGCCCGCTCATACAGGGGCATCATTATTGAGGGCGTCGCACTGGCTGGTAGTGGACCGGAGGGGGACTTGTCCGTGAGCGCATTCGTGGACAGTCTCAAGAATGACCGGGAACTTGGCACCTACGTGCGGGACCTGGAGTTCATAGGAACCGGACTGAAGCAGGTCGGCGGGACGAGTGTGGTGGGCTTCGAGATATCCTGCCCCTTCTAGCGGGCTGTGGTACAGACCGGCAATCGGCTCAGGTCGACGAGCGGGAGTAACTGTGACGACACCGATGGAAAACGAAAACGACATGGCCAGCGCGGAGGACGTTGCCGCCGAGCGGCCGTTCGAAGAAGCCGCAGCGGGTGAGGACACACCTGCGGGGGACGGCGCGGAGGACGTTGCCGCCGAGCGGCCGTTCGAAGAAGCTGCAGCGGGTGACGACACACCTGCCGACGACACACCTACGGGGGACGGCGCGGACCGGTCTGATGCGCTCCTGGAAGACTGTGACGCCCGTGCTGAATCCGCCGCGTCCGGCGAAGACACCCCTGAGGGTGCCGAGTGCCCCGACGACCCCGACGAACTCGTCGTAGTCGAAGGAGAGGAACAGGTCGGTCAGACGGCGGCCGAATCAACTGAGCCGGAGGACCGGCCCGGGAGGCGCCCCGGAGCGGCGTCTGGCGTCGCCGCGAAGGTGCGTTCGCACAGGTTCAGTCAGGTCGTACTCTTGCGTCCGAACTCGGTGGGAAGGGTGGCCATACTCTCTGCCGTGAGCTATGTGGTCGCGGTCGGGGCCGCCTACTTCCTCATCGCGCAGCCACTGAGCAACCGGCTTCACAACGTCGGGGAGAGAATGTCGATGCTGCACGATGTCACGGTGATCGAGCAGGCGAACGCGGCGCTGGTGTCGTTCACAGATGGGCTGATGACGGGTGACCAGCGCCTGACCGTGATGTCCGAGTTCGGTCTCATGGCCAAGGATACCGGCGTCAAGCTGATCGGCGACCCCGAGCTTCTTATGCCGCGAGAGGTCTCCAAGCTGGTGGTCGAGTACCCGGCGCGGCTCAGGATCAAGGGCACATACCACGAGATCGGGACGTTTCTCTCTCTGCTCGAGAGCTCACCGAGGTTCGTGCAGGTAGAGGAAGTCGAGATACTATCGGATATGGACAGCAGGGCGGGCGACAGCGAGGCGACGGTGCTCCTCGCGCTCGCGTCATGGGGGGAATAGGGTTTGGGCCTGACACTGCCGAAGAACGTAAGCGTGAAATTCGACCGCCTGCAGGGCAAGGGCAAGCTCGCAGTCGCCACCTGCACCGCGATCATCGCGGTGACGATGGCAATCGTGACGTTCACGTCGGGAGAGAGCAACCTGGATGAACTGAGCGCCGCGGGCGGGGCTGACTGGGCTGGACCCGTAGGCCTTCTGGATACGGACTACCAGCACCTTGTGACCGCGGGGAAGATCGCGGGAATCGTCAGGACCGATGCCTACGCGTCGGACGGCGTCAGGGACCCGATGGTTGCACCGAGCGGCGCGTTGGCGGCCAGGCCGTCGTCGACCCAGAGGGAGACGAGGGCGCCCGCGCAGGTGAGACTCCCAAACATGTGGCTTTCCGGCATCATCTGGGATTCGGAAAATCCCATTGTGATGATAGATGGTCTTGACCTCCACGTCGGAGATTCGGTTCAGGGAGCAAGGGTCGTGGAGATCAGAATGGACAGTGTGGTTCTGTCGTACAAGTCCAAGCGGTACGTGCTGACCGTTGAATAAGGAGGTCTGTTATGATGGTCCGGAAATCTGGATTCTCGCGATACCGCTCCGCCACCATCGCCACCGTGCTGGTCGCCCTGTTGTGCGTGACCTGCTCGACGGCGTGGTCGCAGGAGGCGGACGCGGCCGATGTGGGGACGACGGGTTACAGCCCGAGGATATCCCTGAACCTGCAGAACGTGACGCTGGGCGCAGTGCTCAAGGTCATGACGCAGAAGACGGGCATCAACTTCCTCATCGGCAGTGACCTCACCGGGAAGACCATCAACGTCTACTTGGAAGACGTCCTGGTCGAGGACGCCCTGGCGGCGATAATGAAGGCCAACGGCCTGTGGTACACGCGCCAGAAGGGCACGAACATCTACGTGATCATGGAGTCGCCCGACGGGCCTCCGGTCAACACGATCACGCAGGTCTTCCACACGAACTACGCCGATGCCAAGCTGCTTGAGCCGACCGTTTCCGCGGTGCTCACAGAGGCCGGGCACATCGTGGTCGACCAGCGGACCAACGCGTTGGTCGTCTCGGACATACCCGAGAACATGACGACTCTGGAATCCCTCGTGCGCGAGCTGGACAACCCCACGGGTCAGGTCCTGATTCAGGCCCAGATCGTCGAGGTCGCCGACGAAGCGGCTCTGGACCTGGGAGTCGAATGGGGCTTCAGTGACTACGACGAGGCCAGCGGTACGTCGTACGGCGCCGGCTTCAACAGAGTTCACTACTACGTCGATGAAACGGACGACTTGGGCAACGTCACTAAAGTCCTTGTTGAAGACAAGCTGATGGAAGGCGTTCTCGATCTCTCCTTCGGCCAGTGGCACTCGTTCATCGATGGATTCCAGGACCTCAGTGGCCGCATACGTGCTATGAAGAGAGACGGTCTGCTCGAGATCCTGGCGGAGCCGCAGATACTGACCATGGACAATCAGTCGGCGGAGATCGCCATCACATCGCACATTGCGATGGCGAAGAAGACGACCATCGCCAACGAGGGCACGGTGACCATCGAGCCGGTCTACGGAGACGTGGGAGTCATTCTCCGGGTCACTCCGAACGTCAACAACGACGACTTCGTGACCATGACGATCGAGCCGGAGGTCAGCTCTGCGTCGAGGTCGGCCTACTTCCCGGACGAGGCGGTCGACACGAGGAAGCGGACGGCCAGGACGACCGTGATGGCCCGGGACGGCGAGACCATCGTCATAGGCGGTCTGGTGCGCAAGGACATCATCGAGAACCACTTCAAGGTGCCGCTCCTTGGTGACATCCCGCTTCTCGGGCGTCTGTTCCGCAGGAGTATTGAGTCCGAGGTCAACTCCGAGGTCATCGTGTTCCTTACTCCGAGGATCATGAGTCCTGAGTCGCTGAAGCGGGTCGCCAAAGAGAAGATTGCCGTTGCCGACAGGCTGATGGAGGAGAACTAGTTGACGGAAGCGGCCCTCTTCATCATTGGGTCCATAGTCGGGAGCTTTCTCAACGTAGTCATCTATCGGGTGCCGCGAGGCGAGTCCATTGTCAGGCCACCATCGGCCTGCCCCGCCTGCGGCACCCGTCTTCGTGCACGAGACAACATTCC
>DAOWER010000216.1 GCA_030638405.1 Candidatus Eiseniibacteriota bacterium
GAGAGCGAAGGTGCGCAGGATGCTTCTGGCCGAGCGATTCGACGTTCTCCACCTGCACGAGCCGCTCATGCCGACGCTGTGTCTCTCTGTTCTCGCCGAGGCGGAGACGCCCATCGTGGGCACGTTCCACGCCAACAACGACGGCGCTTTCGGCTACAGGTCGTTCGGCTCGTTTCTCGAGAACTACCTCGGCAGGCTGGACGCCAGGATAGCCGTGTCCGCGGCGGCCATGCGCACGGTCGCGGGGCATTTCGGCGGCGACTACACCGTGATCCCGAACGGCGTGGACATCGACAGGTTCTCGACCGCCACGCCCGCTTCCCCTCACGGCGACGGGACTTTCAACATCCTCTTCGTCGGGAGGCTGGAACCGCGCAAGGGCGCGAAGTTCCTGTTCAGGGCGATGCCGCGCATCGTCAAGGAGGTCCCCGAGGCGCGGCTCGTCGTCGTGGGAAGCGGACCCCTGTCCGGCTACTACCGGTCGCACCTGCCGGACGATGTTGCGGACCGCGTCGCCTTCGCCGGGCGCGTGTCCGACGAGGCTCTCGCGAGCTACTACGCGGGCGCCGACGTGTTCTGCTCGCCCGCGACGGGCGGGGAGAGCTTCGGGATAGTGCTGATCGAGGCGATGGCGGCCGGCGCGGCGGTGGTCGCGTCGGACATCGCGGGCTACCGGGACGTGGTGAGCGACGGAGCGACCGGCCTTCTGGTGCGCCGCGGTGATCCGGACTCCATAGCCGCGGCCATCGTCAGGCTGGCCCGCGACCGCGGGCTCAAACAGCGCCTGATCGAATCAGCCAGGAGCGAAGTGCGTCGATACTCCTGGGATCGGGTTACCAGACAGATCCTCGACGTGTACGAGTCCGCGTTGGACCGCAGGGCGGCGGGCGCCGATGAAGGCGGTGAACCTGTCGTCGAAACTGTGAAGAGCGAGGAAGGAGTCGAAATCGGGATGACTTGATCGCGACGATGTCCCTGAGCAAGGGAGTGCGGAGGAAAGGACTCGCAGAGAGTCCGGCCGGCTTGGTACTCCGGATACAACGTTGGCTCTGCGGGGCCGCATCCGAGTACCCATCTCGCACAGGGGGGCGGTTGGGGTCGTATCGGGTTGCTGGGCAAAGGAGGGATGAACCATGCTGGACAAAGCGGAACTCGGCAGAAGAGTGAAGCTCGAGCGTCTGGCCAAGAGCATGACTCTCAAGCAAGTGGCGGACTCCTCGGGCATGTCGCCCACGCATATCTCGGAGATCGAGCGCGGCAGGACCTCGCCGACCGTCGGCGCGCTTCTTCGGATAGCCCGGGCGCTCGGCAAGTCCGCGACCTACTTCGTCGAGGACGATGAGCTGCCTACCGTGTCGGTCGTGCGCCGGCACGAGCGCCCGCAGCGGGCGATATTGGACGGTGACAGAAGTGTCGCCGACGTTGACTTCCTCACGAAGGGCATCCCAGCGGGGCGGCTGCGCGTCGTCCAGTTTCAGAATCTGTCCGGGGGAGAGGTCACGGGTCCGGTACATCAGGGCGAGGAGATCCTGCTGGTCATGGCGGGGAAGGTGCGTGTCACCGTCGGGAGCGAGGACTTCGAGCTCTCGGAGGGCGACTGCATCCAGTTCAAGGGCACCATGCCGCACAAGTTCGTAAGCATAGGCGACGAGCGACCGCAGGCATTCTGGATCACGGCGTCCGAGGGACTGCTGTCGCCATAGCCGGAAGATCGAGACCGAAACTGCCCGGAGCGTGGGCGGGCGGCTCCCGCCCGGCCCGCACCGGTGGAACTTCGGAAGGGGGTCAGAGCGTGGTATCACTTCGCAGGCCGCATTCACGGCCGCACGCAAAGGTCTGCCTGGCGGTTGTTCTCCTTGTTGCCCTGATCCCGACGGCGTCCGCGGCTCAGGACCCCGGCATCGATGAACTCGGTCTGACCGCCGAGGCGCGCGGGCAGCTTTCCGAGCAGGGCTTCGTGGTAGTACCGGGTGAGAGGAGCGGGGACTTCCCGGAAGCATACGCCTCTCTCGCCGACCGCGGCCTACCCGTCTTCATCACGACTGACTCGGTCCTCCGCGTCACCGACCTTCTGATAGACAGGACTCTTCGGACCATCGAGGAAGTTTACCTCTACGGCAGACTGCAGCAGCTGTCGCGCGAGATGATACGGCTCCTCGAGGACGACTACCTGCGTTCGACCAACTCGATGGTCAAGGACGCCGCTCGCCGTGATCTCGCCTTCTTCGGCGTCGGGCTGAGCCTGCTCGACGAGGACTACTTCCCGCACGAATCCGTCAGGGGACTCGTCGAGCGCGAGCTCGAGCTCATCGAGGCCGCGGACCGCCTGGTCATCTCACCGATAATGGGGCGGACCCCGCTCGACCAGGTCGTCGGCCCGGGTGAGGACTACACCCGCTACGTGCCCACGGGCCACTACGCAGCAAGCGAGCGTCTCGGACGGTACTACCGCGCCCTCACCTGGTACAGCAGGATGGCGTTCGCCCTGCCCGAGAGGCCCGTCGAGGACTACACGCTGACGGTGCAGGCTCTGCTCGTCATCAGGGCTCTCGAGAGAGAGGCGGGGGAGTGGTTCGAGCTGTGGGAGCGCATCGCCTATCCGCTGACCTTCTACTACGGTGGAGCCGGGGATCCGACGGTCGCCGACTACATGGAGATGGCCGACGAGGTCTTCGGGCGCAAGTTCGAGCGTGACGCCGCCGCGAGCGAGTCGCTGCTCATCGTGTTCGTCGGCAGGGTTTCCGAGATGGCCCCCACTCACGTCCAGACGCACGAGCTGCGCGGCATGCGGTTTCTGCCGAGGGACTTCCCTCCTGCCACCAACTACTTCGGACTCCTGGCCGGCTCCGAGGACAGGCCGCTTCCGACCTCGCTCGACATCATGTCGCTCCTGGGGTCGACCGCGGCACGCTCGCTTCTCGACGAGAACGATGTGTTCGACGACAGCGTGTATCGCCGGAGCTACGAATCTATCGAACGCGGCCTGGAGCCCCTGACGTACGGGGACTGGACGCGCGACCTCTACTGGAGCTGGCTGTACTGCCTGTCGGCGCTCTCGCATCCACCTGCGGGCGGCGCTCCTGGGTTCGTCGCCAGCCCGGCGTGGGGCTTCAAGGAGCTGTCAACCGGAGGCGCCGCCTGGGCGAGCATCCGGTACCAGGCCGCGGACGCAGCGCTGTCCGGAAGGCCGCCCCGCGGGCCTTCCGTCGCCGCGGGAGTCCCCGTGCTCGTGGAGCCGTACCCGGCGCTGTACTCGCGCCTGCGGGAGCTTCTCGAGAATCTGAGGGACCGCCTGTGGGAGCACTACCTGCTCGACGACACCATCGACGATCACATATCGGAGCTCATCGACTTCCTGAGCCTGCTCGAGCAGGCTTCCAACGGGATTCTGGTCGACGGCAGCCCCGGCCCGCAGGGGGAAGCGCTCAGCGACTACGCGCGGATCCTCGGGCGTCTTGCCGGCCACGAGGCCACGCGGAGGGTCGGCGAACTTGGGTGCGTTCTGGTGTCGGACGTGGCATACGAGGACCTGGACACCGGCCGGATTCTGCAGAACGCGGTCGGCACTCCCGACATCATCTACGTCGTGGCGGATCTGGGCCAGGGCGAGACCGTCTACGCGGGCGCCGTCCATTCCTTCTTTGAGATGGAGCTAACGGACCGCGATGAGCTGGCTACCGTGGGATGGCCCACCGTCCTGAGGTCGTGTCCGGTCAGCCGTCCGTACTGGGTGGAGCGCTTCGTGGTGGAGTAGCGGAGCGGGATGCAGCTGAGTCGGGGCATCGAATCAGGGGCGGCCCGAGCGGCGTCCCAGCCTACTCATACCTGAACGCGGCGACCGCTGCGGCCGAAAACCCTACCGCGAATCCGATAAGGACCAGCACTTGAGGCATGACGCCGGCCAGTGAGTAGCCGCGGCTCATCAGATTGTGCATCGCGTCCATCGCCCAGCCGGTCGGTATGAGATGTCCGACCGTCTGGTAGGCCTCGGGCGTGATCTCGAGCGGCCACCAGAGCCCGCCGAGCGCGCACATCGTGAGCGAGAGGACCAGCGAGAGGGTCTCGGCCCTCCTGGAGCTCCTCGACAGGCTTCCGATCAGAACCGACAGCCCCGCGACGGCCGCGACGTACGCCGCGCCCACGACCGCGAGCGCCAGCATGCTGTCGCCCCAATCGACGCTGAACGCGAGCGCGCCGAACCCGATGAGAAACCAGAGCTGCAGCGTTCCCACGACGAAGCGCCACGCGAGGTTCGCGATGACTATCTCGCTCCTGCGCACCGGGGCGGTGAGGAGTCTGGACAGCGTCTTCTCCCGCCTCTCCGTCACCAGCATGGACGAGAGCATCAGCCCGTTCAGAAGGATGAACATCAAGGCCATCGCCGGCGACGAGTGCTGGAAGCCCATGTCCGGCACCTCCGACCGCGCGGATCGTCCCAGTTTCTCGACTGCGACCGTCATCGACGGCCTCTCGAGTTCCTCAGAGACGAACGCCCGGATCGCCTGAGCAAGCTCGAACTCCTTCTTCGCCGACGGTGTTCCCCGGACGGCCTCGTGCGCGTCCACGATGGCCCGCCCCGCCAACTCCTCCGCGTTGAGCTTCGCAATGGCTCTCTCGACGGCCTGGCGCGTGACAAGCGGGTTCATCCGCTCTGGGTTCCTGTGGAACGTGAGTTCTACGGGGTCCTGCGCGGTCAGCTTCTCGCTGTAGTCGCGCGGAATAACGAGGGCCGCGGACCTGTCGCCGTCCTCGATCAGGAGCCGGGCATCCTCGCGCGCCTTCTCACCCTCGAGCATCAGGAGGTCGATCTCGTCGGACCGCAGAATCGCTTCGAGCAGCTCCTCACCCCGACTGCCCTCGTCCATGTTCGCGACCGTCAGGGCGTACCTCACGGGCGCATCGTCAGGAGCCCCGCCCGAGAAAGCGATGCCTGCCACGAACGTGAAGACGATGGGCATTGCGAGCAGCCAGAAGAGCGCTGACCGGTCCGAAAGAAGCAGCCGCACGTTCATTGCCGCTATGGAGTAGGCCTTCTTCACGGGCATCCTTCCCTCAGACCCGCCGTCTGGACAGCAGAAGCACGGCCACCACGATGAACACGGCCGACATGGCCGAGATGATGGCGATTTCCTGCGTGATGCCGGCCAGGCCAGCGTCGTCGAAGATCAGCTTCTTGAACCCACCGTGGGCCCAGTAGTTGAACGTGAAGCGCCCGAATCGCTGGAAGGCCTCGGGCGCCTGCTCTATCGGCCACATGCTGCCGCCAAGAAGAGACATCACGAGGATGAACGCGGTCCCCACGTTGTCGGTCTGCCTGCCGGTGCGGGCCGCCGCGGCGATGAGCATCGCGAGCGACGTCGCGCCGGCCGCAGTGACGAGCGCCATGATGATCGTGGCGCCCGGGTGGCTCCCCCATTCGATGCCGAAGATGAGACTTCCGAGCGCGATCAGCGTGAGGATCTGGAGCGCGGCGAGTACGTAGGAACCGAGCATCTTGCCCGCGATGATCGAGGTCTTCGAGAGCGGCGCGGCCATCAGGCGCTCGTACGTGCCGGACTCGCGCTCCTCGTGAATCGTCTTGGCGCTGGTCAGCATCGTGAACAGCAGGAAGAGCACCGCGAAGCCCGGGGCGAAGTACGCGTGGATGTCGAAGTCGACCGTCTCCGTGTCGGTGGCGTCGAGAGACACCGGGGGCTCCGTCCACGCGTCACGCATCC
>DAOWER010000157.1 GCA_030638405.1 Candidatus Eiseniibacteriota bacterium
CCCGTGGCCAGTATGTGGCGGTCGCGCACGAGAACGGCCCCCACGTGCCGCCTCAGGCACGTGGAGCGCTCCGCGACGAGCCGGGAAATGCTCATGAAATACTCATCCCAGGAGGGTCTCTTGTCCATTTTACAAGTCCTATGCAGTGGGGCGCCGCTAGACCGGGCGGTCCTCTCCGACCACCAGCGGGAATGTGGCGCAGAGCTCACCGACTTCGGCTTTCACCTCGTTGAGCACCTGTTCATTCTCGATATCGGAGAGCGCCTTGTCCATGAGCCCGACGACCTTCTCGATTTCGTCCTTCCCCATGCCCCGTGTCGTGAGCGCGGGAGTCCCGACCCGGATGCCGCTCGCGATGAACGGCTTCTGGGGGTCGAAGGGGATCGTGTTCTTGTTGACGGTGATTCCGGCGTTCTCGAGACCGTTCTCGGCCGCCTTGCCCGTGACGCCCTTCTCTCTCAGGTCGACGAGCATCAGGTGCGTGTCCGTGCCGTCGGAGACGAGCCGGTAGCCCAGGGTCTTGAACGCGTCCGCCATGTACTGCGCGTTCTCGAGGATCTTCTTCTGGTAGGCCTTGAAGTCGGGCTGCAGCGCCTCCCTGAAACAGACGGCCTTGCCCGCGATGACGTGCATCAGCGGACCGCCCTGGATGCCTGGGAACACGGTCTTGTCGATGGCCGCGGCCACCTTGTCCTTCATGAGGATCATGCCGCCGCGAGGTCCGCGCAGGGTCTTGTGCGTCGTCGTGGTCACGACGTCGGCGTGCGGAACCGGGCTCGGGTGCAGCCCCGCAGCTATGATCCCCGCGATGTGCGCCATGTCAACCATGAGGTAGGCGCCGACCGAGTCGGCGATCTCGCGGAACCGGGCGAAGTCCAGCGTCCTCGGGTACGCAGACGCGCCCGTGACGATGAGCTTCGGCTTGTGCTCGAGCGCCATCTCCGCCAGCGCATCGTAGTCGATGACCTCGGTCTTCTGGTCCACGCCGTAGTGGATGACATTGTAGAACATGCCGGAGAAGCTGATGGGGTGCCCGTGCGTCAGGTGACCGCCGTGCGACAGCTCAAGTCCGAAATAGGTGTCGTTGACATCGAGGAGCGCGAAGTAGACGGCCATGTTCGCCTGGCTGCCCGAGTGAGGCTGCACGTTGGCGTGCTCGGCCCCGAAGAGTTCCTTCGCCCGCGCAATGGCGAGCCGCTCGGCGACGTTGACGTGCTCGCATCCGCCGTAGTACCGCCCGTTGGCCTCCCAGTTGATGGTGCCGTCTTTACGGCGCCGGAACGGGTAGCCCTCAGCGTATTTGTTGGTCATGACCGACCCCACCGCTTCCCGCACCGCCTCGCTCGTGAAGTTCTCCGAAGCTATGAGCTCCAGCTTGTCGGTCTCCCGATGCGTCTCCTGCTGAATGGCGTCGAAGATTTCCGGGTCCACCGTTCTCAGATCTGCCATTACTTCCCCTCCTCGGTCTTCATCATCTTATCAACTCTGGAAACGTGTCTGCCACCTTCGAACTCGGCGTCGAGCCAGGCATCGACGATTTCTAGCGCCTGCTCGATGGCAATGAACCGCGCTGGAAGTGCGAGCACGTTGGCGTCGTTGTGCTGACGCGAGAGCCGTGCCACCTCCGGCTGCCACGCGAGGGCCGCACGGACGCCCCTCACCTTGTTGGCCGTCATCACCATGCCCTGTCCGGACCCGCACACGAACACTCCCTTCTCTACCTCGCCGCTCGCCACGGCGCGGGCCGCCGGCGCGGCGTAGTCGGGGTAGTCGGTCGACTCCGTGCTGCTCGTTCCGAAGTCGACGACCTCGTGTCCGGCTGCCGTCAGATGCCCCTTCACTGCTTCCTTCAGCTCGTAGCCCGCGTGGTCCGACGCCACGGAGATCTTCATCGCTCCCCCTCCCCCGCGAGTCTCAAGATCGCGGGCAGAGCCTTCTTGAGGTACTCCTCCATCGTTTTGAAAACGGACTCGTAGTCCTCTCTCGGGGCGCCGATCGGGTCCGGCACGTCCACGTCGCTGCCGTCCGCGAACTCCGAGAGGAGGAACGTGCGACCGGCGGCCTCCGGGTCGACGGACGCGATGTACTCGCCGTGCGCGTGGGTCATCGCAAGAACGAGATCCGTCCGGCCGAGGACCATCCTCGTCAGGCCGCTCGACATGTGTGAGCCTATGTCGACGCCGTGCTCGAGGCACACCGACCGGGCGTGGTCCGTCGCCGGCACTCCCACGAGACCCGCCGTCCCGGCGGACTCCACCAGCACGTCGCCGCGGCGCGGGTCCGGGATCAGGGACCTCAGAATTCCCTCTGCCATCGCGCTCCGGCAGGTGTTGCCGGTGCAGACGAGCAGCACTGAAAAGGACATCGTCACCTCTTGGATTGGCGCGCAGACTGGTAGTGTACGGCAGGGTGGAGAGGCCAGTCAAGAATCAACCGGCGGAACGGGCCGGAGACTGCAGCGGCTCGGCGCGTGTCCGGGGGCACGTGGCCCGCCGCTACCCGCCGAGGACCTTCCTGACGTCGGCAGCGGGGACGGTGCCCTCCCGGATGATGGGAAACCCATCTCGCGTGAGGTCGACGATCGTCGACGCCGCGGTCGCCGTCGCCGGGTACCAGCGGACCGCGACCTCGATCCAGTCGCGCAAGGGTGCTATGGCCTCGTCGATCCTCCGGGGTGGATCGGCGCCCTCGATGTTGGCGCTCGGAGCGACGATCGGAACCACGAGCTGCGAGAGCACTTCGAGGACGACCTCGTTGCGCTCGACGCGGACGGCGACCGTTCCCGCGCCGGCGGTCACCTCGCTCGGGAGTCGGTCCGATGCATGGAGCACGTAACTCAGGCCCTTGCTGCCCAACCTCCACTCGAGGTCCTTCACGGGCGCGGGGATCTCAGAAACGAACGGCTTCATCATCCCGAGCGAATCTACAAGGACGACGAGCGGCTTCCCGGCGTCCCGCTTCTTCGCGGAGAAGACACGGCGCACCGCATCCGGGTTCGTCGCGTCGGCCGAGAGCGCGTAGTACGTGGTCGTCGGCAGGATGACGAGCGACCCTTCCTTGAGGGCGCGCACCGCGGGAGCCAGAAGCGCCCGCGTGCTCTCGTCGCTTCGCGCGGTGAGGTCTATCTCCCTCATCGTGTCGCTCCCTTGTTCCTCTCGAGCGCCCGGTGCCCGATGTCCTTCCTGTGGTGAGATCCCGCGAAGGTGATGACGCGCACGCCCTCGTAGGCGCGCACGAGCGCCGCCGGCAGATCGCGGTCGATCCCGGTGACGCCGAGAACGCGGCCTCCCGAGGTGACGACATCGTCGTCCCGCCGCGCCGTGCCGGCGTGGAACACCACGACGTCGTCGATCGCGCCCGCCGATGCGAGTCCGCCGATGACCTTTCCCTTCTCATATGAGCCGGGATAGCCCCCGGAGGCCATCACCACGCAGACGGCCGAGCCCGAACTCGTTCTGACGGCGGACGGGTCCAGCTCACCGCGAGCCGTCGCCGTCATCACTTCCACGATGTCGGCATCGAGGAGCGGAAGCGTCACCTGCGCCTCGGGGTCCCCGAAGCGGCAGTTGAACTCAATAACCTTGGGACCGTCCTCGGTGATCATGAGGCCGGCGTACAGAACGCCGCGGTAGACGGTACCGTCCGTCTCGTGGAGCGCCCGAACGGTCGCGTCGATGATGTCGCGCTTGATGGCGCCGAGCATGGCGGGCGTTACGACGGGAGCAGGCGCGTACGCGCCCATGCCTCCGGTGTTGGGACCCTCGTCCCCGTCGAACGCGCGCTTGTGGTCCTGCGACGGGACCATCAGCGCGCTGCGTTCGCCGTCCACGAAGGCCAGGATCGAGGCCTCCTCCCCCTTCAGGCACTCCTCGATGAGAACCCGTTCTCCCGACGCGCCGAACCGCCCGCGCACCAGCATGTCGTCTATCGCGGCCTCGGCCTCGGCGGCGCTCTGCGCGATGATGACTCCCTTGCCGGCGGCGAGTCCGTCGGCCTTGATGACGACGGGATAGCCCAGTTCGTCCGCGCG
>DAOWER010000205.1 GCA_030638405.1 Candidatus Eiseniibacteriota bacterium
AAACCTATGTGATTCCTTCCGCTGATCTGCCAGAGACACGTGATGCCCGGCAGCACCGTCAGCTTCTGCCTCTGCCAGCTCTCGTAGTTGGCGACCTCCGCCGGCAGCGGGGGTCTCGGACCGACCAGACTCATGTCGCCCCTGACCACGTTGAACAGCTGGGGGAGCTCATCAAGGCTCGTCCGTCTCAGGAAGCTCCCGGACGACGTGATGCGTGGATCATCGCTGATCTTGAACACCGGCCCCTCGAGCTCGTTCAGGTGCATGAGCTTCTTCTTCATCTGCTCTGCATCCTGAACCATGGAGCGGAACTTGTAGAACTCGAACTCGCGCCCGTCCTTCCCCACCCGCATCTGCTTGAAGAAGACCGGGCCGCGGGAATCCACCTTCACCAGGATCGCCAGAGCCAGGAACAGCGGCGAGAGAAAAACAAGGCCGACGACACTGGACACGACGTCCAGAGGTCGCTTGACATAGTACCGGTAGAACTTGCCGCTCATGAGACGCTCGCCCTCGCGGGATCCTCGGGCGAACTCCTCGACCGTTCCGTACCCGAATCTCTCGTCGACAAAATACAAGGTGTCGTGTCTCCAGACTCGTGGTGGGCCCGGCAAGAACAAACCGGGTGTCGACTCATGTCGCACCCGGCGGGAGATCAACCTGATCGCTGTGGTCTGCCAAGGGTGCTTCAAGCCGACATCGCGGCGGATAGACACATGACAACGGTCCGCGTCCGCCACCTTCTCAAACGACTATATCGATTTGAGAAGAAACCCTTAGCAGTTCGGCTATGTGAGTCCTTTCGCTTTCGCTCTCGCAGGGACCTCTGAGATTTAATGATATTCTATCACAAGCTTTGCCCGTTTGTCAACCGCTATCGTCTGTGGCATCAGCCCTCGAGCTCCGCGCGAATGGAGGCCCAAAGCAGTGGAAGGAGGATCTCGTGGCGCCCCCTAAGTGCAATACCCATACCATGTTCGGCCGTCGGCCTGCCGACGACATTGAGCATGGCCCGGTAGGGTTCGTTCATGTCCAGACCGATGGCCGTGAAGGCTCCGGTGGCGGCGCCCAGGTTCCGCGCGATTGAAAGAGCCTTCAGGAAAACCTCAGGTAGAATGACGGCTGAGCCGATGTTCACGACCACTCCCTCGTCCAGACCCCCGATGACCTCCGAGAGTATCCTGAAGTCGCGCAGACTCGTGTCGCCGATTGCCGCTCCGTCCGCCGAAGCGTGCTGGTGGACGATGTCCGTCCCGAGAGCGACGTGAACCGTCGCCGGGATCCCGAGTCCGTAGGCGCTTCCGAGTATGCTCGCATCCAGATTGGGGGCCGGCCGCTCGGCGAGGGTGCGACCGAGGGACTCGCCCAATCCCTCCCCCTCCCTCGCACCGCGCGACGCGGCCTCGTTCATCGCGTCCGCTGTGTCGCTGCACATGCCGAACGTGCCGTCCGCAAGATGCCTGGCGACGTTCTCGGAGGTCTTCCCCCACATCGCGATCTCGAAGTCGTGTATCGCCCCCGCGCCGTTCGTGGCCACGGCCGTGACAACACCCCTCTGCATGAGGTCGATGAGAAGCCGCGACAGACCGCACTTCACCACGTGCGCGCCGAACATCACGATGACCGTGCTACCCTCCCTCGCCGCACTCCCCAGCGCCCTGACAGCCTGTCTGAAGTCCGTTCCGGCGAAGAGGTCGGGTACTACCTTCAGAAGGCCCGACACGTCGGGCGCTCGCTCGTCCGGGGCAACGAAGCTGCCGACCTCTATCAATCCACCCCGCTCCTCGATCGACACGCGGCGGAGCCCCGACAGATCGGCTTCTCTGTGACGCGAAGGCATCATTCCTCCTCTTGTGCTGCACTACTGGTGGACGTCCGCGTAGTCGACGTCCGTCAGAACGGCAGAGATGGAACCTACCATGATCTTGCTCTTCATGAGAACGGGAATGCGTGCCGCGTCATCGGTCAGCCACACGGTCAGTCTGCCCTCGTGGCTGAACAGGCCCGCGTTGCGCATGGAGGGCTCCACGACAATGCAGTCGAAGCGGCCCGCGGGCACCTTGATGCGCTCCTTGCGGAGCACCTTGATCTCGAGAGGGTAGTTCTTCTTGTCCGCGTGGTTGTCGATGAACACCGACCGGCCGACGGCAAGGTCCATCATGCGAACATAGTAGAGCGATGAGAGGATGTCCTGCGCTCCGACGGATATCGGGATGACCCGGTTGTCCCGCTTCGGGTACAGCGCGACGTGCCTGTCGTGGTCGAACAGCACGAGGTCGTGCGCCCGGAAGTCGCCCTCGCGGAGGCGCTTCTCGAACCGACGCGGGACAAGCTCTCTCGTGTCCAGATAGGACTCGGCAACGTCCCGCACCGTAAAGAACAGCGAGAAGAACGAGTTCGACTCCGCCACCGAGACGATACGGTAGCACTCGTACCCGCGCTCCGTGACGGTTCCCGGTATGCCGAGTATCGCCGTTCCGGCGCTGATGAACCCGTACTTGATCTCGAACGACAACCTCTCTCCCACCCCGAAGGGCGGAACGGCGATCTCACCCAGGGGACCGAGCACCGCGCGGCCACCGGCCGCCGCGGGAGTCGCCCCTCGAACGGCAGGCAGCACGGTGAGGAGCGCGACGCACACAAGCGCCGCTCCACCGCACACACGCTTCCTGGCACATCCGCCGGGCACGCGCCTTCGGGCGGACTCCGTTCGTGACCTCATTCCTCGCTCTCCGGCTCCCATTTCTGTCTCCCGTCGATGATCCAGCGCACCGCTGCGCCGAGGTCGGAAACCTGCGCCGCCACGCTGAGGCCGCGCTCGCGGGCCAGCTCGAGGTGCGCGGCGCCCTTACCTGTCATAACGAGGACCGCGGGGATCCCGGCCCTGTTGGCGAACTCGACGTCCGTCACCTGGTCACCGACCATTGTCGACTGCGCGACGTCGATGTCCAAGTCGCGAATGGCGAGTTCCAGCATACCCAGGGCGGGCTTCCGGCAGGTCGCGTCGCGTGTGTACCGCTCCAGCGTCCCGTTGGGGTGGTTCGGGCAGTAGTAGGCACCGGAAAGCTGGGCGCCCTTGGCCGCCAGCAGTGACTCGGTGGCGGCGTGTACGGCAGCCATGTCCTCCTCGCTCATTAGACCCCTGGCGACCCCCGACTGGTTGCTTACTATCACGGCGAGTATCCCGGCCTCGTTGAGCTCACGAATCGCGGCGGCTGCACCGTCGATGAGCGCCACGTCCTCGGGGCGTGTCACGTAGCCGCGCTCCGAGGTGATGGTGCCGTCCCTGTCGAGAAACGCCGCGGCTCTTCCGCTAGTCATCGTTCGCCTTCTCTGGAGCCGCCGACTGCGGATCAACGGACGCTCCGAGCGCAAGCAGCGCGAACAGGAGCATGCCGGGCTCAGCATCGATCGACACCGAGAAGACACCCGACACAAGGAGCACCGCTACCCCGGCCAGACTCCCGGCAGTTATGGCCCGGTGATGTCTCCAGCCTCGTCTGCGCAGCGCTCTCACGACGTCACGCAGTCCCAATACCAGAAAGCAGACGAGCGCGCCAGTCCCTAGCAGCCCCGTCTCGACCAGCGAGTGCAGGATGACGTTGTGGGCGTTCTGCTGCCACTCCACTCCCCACTCATCGACGGCGTGGATCCCCAGGAGAGAGAACGAGCCGACTCCGTGACCTAGAATCGGACGCTCTGCGAAGTGGTCCATGCTGGCTTCCCACGCCTGCATTCTCTTCACGACCGAACTGGAGCGAACGACCCCGTCCCTCACGACCCTGGACTCCGGGTTGAAGGACCCGAACAGCATCACGCCTGCCACGAGCGCCAGGGAGACCGCCAGCACGATCCAGCGCCTGCGCAGGCTGAGGGCTCCGATTAGCAGCCCCCCTGCGGCCGCGCCCAGGAACGGCCCGCGCGACTTTGTCATCAGGAGGACCAGGGCGCAAGCGCCGGCACAGAAGCCGAGCAGCGGCCCGACCACTGTCGCGCCTGCCTCGGCGAACAGACCCCCCATGGCGAGGGCCATCACGGCCGCGAGATATTCGCCTGCCGGGATCGCGTTCTCAATCGACGGGAGCACGAGCCTCTGATACGGGCCCGCCATGTACTCGAAGTAGCCCAGGACCGCGCCGACGCCTGCTCCTGCGATGATCACGAACGCCAGAAGAACCCTGCGGCTCGGCCTCCTGCCGCAGACGTCGGCCACGAGCGGGAAGGCCGCGATGGTCATTCCCACGGTCAGGAGTTCCCTCGGACGGAAGAGGTCTTCAGGGGCCAGCATCTGTGAGAGCACGGCCGCGCAGAAGTAGAAGCCCAGGCAGAGGAGAGTCCACTTCGGTGCGAGCGCCATACGTCCACCGACCGCCAGGCGCGCGAGGAGACCCGCCGCAGCCAGGGCGAGCCCCAGACTCTTCATCGCCTCGCTCCACGGAAGCCCCAGCAGCAACACAGACACCCCGAGTGCCTCGAGGCCCTCGAGAGCTTCGAGCAACCTGTCACGCCCCGTGCGCGGCATCTGTCTCCGTCGTCCTCTCTCGCTTGGCCAGCGCTTCCGAGATGATCGCAAGCGCACCCTCGGCCCGATCTTCCCACGTGTTGGCGAAGCCGTACTCCACACGCCTTCTCATCGCGTCGGTGTCTGAGTTCTCCTCAAGCGCTGACTCGATCGCCTCCGCGAACCCTTGGGCCGAGTCAGCCGTACGAACGAGGGGGCTGTGTTCGACGGCCGAAGGGAACGGTGTCGCAACGACCGGCTTGCCGCAGAGAAGGTACTCGTACACGATGACGGGATCGCAGTTCTCGTAAGTCTCCCCTTCCCGTATCGGGATGAACGTCACGTCGGCCCGCGCAACGTAGCGGGGGAAGACGTCGTATGGCTTCCTCCCCAGAAACAGCACGTTGTCGGGGAAACGCGTTCGCCTGAGTGAGCGTCCGCGGGGACCCACGAGCGCGAAGACCCAATCGGGGCGCATGGCAGATAACTCGAGCAGGAGCTCCGTGTGGAACCAGTCGTAGGCCGCTCCCCCAAACAGAATGAGTGGGCGGTCCAGATGACGAAGCTCACCGGGGACCGCCGCGGGGTCCGAGAGCGCGTCAATGAAGGTGTCGATGGTGGCCTTCTCGTCACCCGCCAACACGCGAGAGAAGTGCCGCCGGTCGGCGGCGCTCGGCAGACGAAACGTCTTGCCGGGCACGTTTCTCGCTTCAGCCAGCCTTGCAGAAAGGCCGAGTACCACGTCGGCGCTCTCCACCATGGCATCATCGGCCGCACTTGTCACATCGCGGTCCCTGGCGAGACTCGTCGGTTCGTCGGTGATGTAGTAGATGAGCAGCGACCCATCGAAGGCGTTCACGTACTCGATGTGCTCAGGCGCGAACGCCCAGATAACCGGTCGCTCGAGCCCCATGGCATCGGATGCCCCGCGTACTCTCTCGCACCAGTTCGCGTGGAACTTCCGACGCCACTCCGTGGTCCCATGGGTCGTCGGCGTCACGGCAGACAGAACAGAGAGACTGGAGGACACCCGTCGCAGCTTCCGCAGCTTGGCCCAGCGTCGCCGCCGCCCGAGGACTGACCAGATGTCTATTGGCGGCTCCACGAACAGCACCCTGCCCTTCCTCGAGAAGATCTGCATGAGATGCTTCTTGCTCGTGGTCAGGCCGGTCCAGTGGTTCGGTGAGAGACAGATCATATCGGGTGCGGCGGTCACGGACGTACCCTCGCGTCAATGAGCGGTGCCAGAGCGGCCAGGACCTCATCCATCGTTATCGCTTCCATGCACGGGTCGTCCGGACGGACGCACTTCTTCTGCGAACACGGCGAACAGGGGGGGTGCGTCCACAGCACTCTCAAGACACTCCCTCTTGGAGCGTAGCGTTCAGGTGTGCTCGGACCAAACAGCGCCACGACGGGCGTCCCCTGGGACGCGGCGATGTGAAGGGGACCGCTGTCGTTCCCGACGAAGGCGGAGGCGAGCGACGCGACGCCGGCGAGCGTCCGGATGCTCGTCTTTCCCGCCAGGTTCACGGCCGTGCCGGACGACCCCGCCACGACGGTCCTCGCGACATCGAGGTCGGCCGCCGAGCCGGTGACGACCGACGAGATACCCAGACGATCCCACGTCGTTTTCGCGAGCGCGCCGAACCTCTGGGCCGGCCAACGTCTGTAGCGCCCGTTCGCGCCGGGCGAAAGCACAACGAACGGGGCGTCCGGCGCGATTCCGGCCCCCTTCAGCAGCTCGCGTGACTCTACTATCTCGGCTTCGGTCAGGATCAGCACCGGCACGGGATCCTCGGCAACGGCCCCCACGGACTCAACAGAGCTCAGAAGATGGTCGACGATATGCCCCTCCGATCCGTACGGAATCCTCCTGTCCAGCAGGAAGCCCATCCCGGAGTGGTTCAGCCCGACCCGAAATCCCGGATCAGCGGCAGCCAGCAGCAGGGAGGATCGGTGGTCGCCCGTCAGGTCGACGACGAGGTCGTATCGGCGACGGCGCAGTCTGAGCGCGAGCCGCCAGAGCCACACGGGACTGTGATACCTCTCGACCTCATCGTACTCGATAACCTCATCGATGTGGGGGTTTCCTTTCAAGATGTCCCTTGCGCGGCGTTTGATCAGAACGGCTATGTGTGCGTCCTCGAATCGGGTCCGAAGGGCCGCCGTCACGGGGGTCGAGAAAAGGACGTCACCAAGGAAGTACAGCCTGATGACCAGGATTGACTTCACGCTCTCCGCGTGGAATTCCCTCAGTCGCATTGTCACTCCGGATGCATGCCCGCCCGCGCGGCGACTGCCTTGAAGATGCGCTCGGTCCGGTCGATCATCACGTCGAGACCGAACTCAGCACGCACGCGCTGGGCTGCGGCCTCGGAAAGGCGTCGCGCCAAGTCGCGGTCGGACAGGACGCGATGGAGGGCCCGCTCGATCGCCTCGGTGGACCCGGCGGGAATCAGGAGTCCCTCTCGACCGTCCCGGATCATCTCTGGAATACCGGCCACCTCAGTTGCCACGACCGGCGTCCCGGCGACCATTGCCTCCAGTATCGAGTGCGGCATCCCCTCCCTGAGACTGGAAACGAGCAGGACGTCGGATGCATCCAGAATCGCGGGAACATCGTCTCTGAGCCCCATGAAGATGACCGATCCTGCCGGCGCGACCGACGAGGCCAGCTCGCTGAGCTCCGGGCCGAGCCTGCCGGAACCGACTACTGCCAGCTTGGCGCCCGGCAGCCTCTCAGTCAAACGACTGAACGCCTCGAACGCAAGGGCGTGTCCCTTGTCTCTCACGAGCCGCGCAACTATCGACACGAGCGGCGCTTCTTGTCCCAGGCCCAGCTCCGCTCTGATCGCGGGACCGCCGCCGGGGGGCACGCGCGAAGGGTCGATCCCGTTGGGCACTATGGCCACCCGGTCCTCTGGCACGAGCCCCGAGTCTACCATCTGGTCGGCTATCTCACCGCAGTTCGCGAGCACGAACGAGACGCACCTGCCGTAGACCCAGTGGTTCAACCGCGAGGGTCGCGCGGGGAAATTGAGGCCCCTCCTCTCGACCACTTCCCCGACCCCGGCAAGACGCACCGCGGCGCATCCTACGCGCACCGCGCGCTGCACGCTCACGTTCACCACGTCGGGGCGAAAACGCCTCAGAAAGCTCGCCAGACGGAACACCGACGCCGGGTCGAAATCGCTGCTCATCGGCAACCTCAGCACTGAGTGTCCCTCCCGCTCCGCCCTGTCCGCGAACGCGCCTCCCTGCCTCAGCACCATGGCGACCTCGTGGCCCCGCTCAGTCAGGCCGCGCATCGCCTCGAGCAGCCACGTCTCGCCTCCTCCGACGGAGCGCATCGAGTTCACGAATGTGATCCTCAATTCCGGCCTCCCGTGGTCTCGAGAACGCGGCTCACTCCCTCGACGAACGACTCCTGCGAGAGCGTACTCCGCGCGAAGCGGCCTGCGGCGGATGCCATGCGCGCCGCGCGCCCTGGCGACTCGAGCATCTCGAGAAGGGCCGACGCCAGCCCCTCGGCATCGCCTGGCCGTGCCAGCAGCCCGGTCACGCCATCCTCAATGAGTTCCGGAACGACCCCTACGCTCGTGGCAACGACTGGACGCCTGGCGGCCATGTACTCACTGACGGCCCGTGAGTTCTCCTCGCTTCCTGTCGACGAGGATACGCAGACTGCGGCCTCGGCCAGCACGGACGGTATGTCGTCCCTCCTGCCCGCAGCCACGACCGACGGACCGATGCCAAGTTCCTCCGCCAGCCCCAGCACTCCCGCCGGCTCTCCGGACCACGGCTCGCCAACGAGCACCAAGACGGCGTTCCGACGCGTCTCAACGACTCGCGCCATGGCCTTGACAAGCACGTGCTGCCCCTTCACAGGCCAGAGTCTGGCGACGTTGACGATGAGAGGCGCGTCCGGAGCCACCCCCAGGGCGACTCGCAGATCGGGGGCTCCCGAGGCACGGTCGAACCTACTGACATCGACCGGCGCAAGCAGACGATGAACGCGCTCGGACGGAAGCGACAGCCCCGCCGTGAGCCAGGTTGCGATGCGCTGTGAGGAGACGATGACGGCTGCCGTCATGTTGCGGTAGAGGAACCTGTTGGCCACGCCCTCGTGCGGCTTCTGGGTGCCTCCCCTGAGATGTACGAGCGGGGCCCGCCTCCCAAGGGAGAAGGCGCAGCAAGCGTGCGGCGCAGATCGGGAGGAGTGGACGACGTCGAATCCCCTCTCGGAGGCTAGTGCGGACAGAAAGCGGGCGTCTGCCAGGAAGTCGGAAGGCGACCGAGACGGGGTTGGGCCGGGCAACCGGACTGTGCTCAGCCCCCGCCCTGTGGCGTCCAAAGCCGCGCTCCCGCTCGGGGCAGCGAGCGTCACATCCCAGCCGAGCGCCTGCTCTGCGCGCGCCACCTCGACCGCATACTCCATCTCCGCAGTCCATATCATTGAGTCTGTCACGACCAAGACCTTACGCGACATCTGTTTCCCTTCCCACCAACTCAAGCGCGTGCGAAACGACGTCCTCCACGCGGACGCCCTTCATGCAGTCGAGCGTCCCCAAGGGACAGCTATCGCTCCCGTGCCGGCCGCACGGCCTGCAGTCGAGATGAGTCTCGACCACGGCCGACGCGTCCGCATACGGGGCAAACCCCTGCGCCGGAACGGTCGGTCCGAAGACGCTCACGACCGGCGTGCCGAGACCCGCCGCCATGTGCGTGACCGCGGAGTCGTTGGAGAGAACAACGCTCGCACGCGACACCAGCGCCAGTAACGCTCTGAGGGAGAGCCTTCCCGTGAGGTCCGCGGGGGCAGACAACATCGAGCGCGCCACCAGGGCCCCGATGTTGCGCTCTTCGTCCGAACCCACAACCGCCACGGCGGCGTCGAGCTCCCGGGCAAGTTCCTCCGCCGCGGCGGAGAAGCGGTCGGGCAACCAGCGCTTCGTGGCCCAGCGGCTGCCGGGCGCGACCACGACCGCGCCGCCGAGGGAGTCCGCGCCCAGTTCGGACAGCACTGAGGACAACTCATCGCCGGCCAGGCCGGGCACCGAGAGTTCGAACGGGATGCGCCCGGCAGGGAACTCGATACCCAGAGGGCGCGCCAGCGACGCCACCCGCTCGACCTCGTGCGGGAACGCGCCGTAGGGGACCGTTTCAGTCAGCAGAGATCTGCCGCCGCTCACGTCGAACCCGACTCGTCGGCGCGCGCGCGCAGCGAAGCTCAGGAACGCGCTCCGGAACGACCTGTGGGGAACGAGGGCGACGTCGGCCGAGAGCTCCCTCAGCTCGTGGATCACCCGCACCATCCCCCCGACACCTGCGTCCACGCCCCGCTTGTCGTATGTGATCACGCGATCCGTGACGCCCTGCTCCTGGAGGAAGCCCGCGCCCGGCGGGGCCGCGACAACGAAGGTCCTCGATACGCGCGGGTCGCGCCGCAGCAGGTCCAGCAGGGGAACCGTCAGGATCACGTCCCCGAGAAACGCTGTCTGCACGACGAGACACCTCATGCGTCGGCCCCTCCCGTCTTCAGAAGCGCGGACGCCGCATCGAGGACCTCGTCGGGCGCGATGGACAGCATGCAGTCCCAGTGACCCAGGCGGCACCGCTCGCCCCCGTAGAACGAACAGGCGCTGCACTCGAGGTCCCTGTAGATGAGGGAGTGCCCGCGGAAGTCGAACTGGCCCGGGTCGGTGGGACCGAAGAGCGCGATGGAGGGAACGTCGAGAGCCATGGCCATGTGAGTGGGACCGCTGTCGTTCCCGATGAAGAGACGCGCACGGGCGATGACGGCGGCCGTCTCGCCGAGGCTCATCTCTCCCGCCGCGTTCGTGACCCCCGCGCCGGCCTTGCGCGCGATATCACCGCAGAGCTCGCGCTCCCCGGGTGCGCCCAGAAGCACGACCCGCAGTCCGAGATCCGAGACGAGGTCGGCCGTCAGTCTTGCGTAGTTCTCGGACGGCCATCGCTTCGTTGCCCACACAGACCCGGGGACGACGGACGCGAACGGCTCCGAGTCGACACCGGAACGCCGAAGGAACTCCCCGCCGGCCTCCGCATCGGACGCGCCGACGTAGAGTCGGGGACTCCGGATGGGCGCGTCTACTCCGAGGGGTCCGAGCGCGTCCAGGTAGCGGCGGACGAGCAGCTGGCGGGCGCGGAACGGCCGCCTGAGCAGACGGACGCCGATCGCGTCCATGAGCTCGCGTTTGCGATAGGAACACCGGATCGGGATCCCGGACGCGCGAAGGATCCGCGACGTTCTCATGTTCCGGTGGAGGTCGACGGCGGCCGAATAGCCGGCGTCGCGCAGGTCACTGGCGAGCGCCGACATTCCGCCACGGAGCGACGTGTCGAGAATGTGAATTCGCGAGATCGCCGGATGCGCCTTCACAAGGTCGCGGAGTTCCTTCTTGACGGCGAACCCGATTCGGGCGGAAGGGTAGGCTTCGTGGAGAGCGGCGACGGCAGGCTCGGTCAGCACGATGTCTCCGACGGAACTCAGTCTCAGCACGACGACGCTGTCTACCGCCCGCCCGTCACTCGTCGCGCGAACGCTCTCTCGGTCGCTCGTCCTGGTCGCTTCTGAACTGCATGTCGTAGAGGTACCGATAGAGACCTCCCAGACTCATGAGGTCCTCATGCGTGCCGGTCTCCCTGACGGCTCCGCCGTCCAGCACGACGATCCTGTCGGCGTTTCTCACCGTCGACAGCCTGTGTGCGATCACAAGAACGGTTCTTCCCCTGAGAAGGTGCTCTATCGCTTCCTGCACCAGCCGCTCGGATTCAGTATCAAGCGAAGACGTCGCCTCGTCCAGAATGAGGATCGGGGGGTTCTTGAGGATGGCCCGGGCGATGGCGATGCGCTGGCGCTCCCCGCCGGAGAGCATCACGCCGCGCTCCCCTATCTCGGTGTTGTAGCCGTCCGGCATCGCCGAGATGAAGCCGTGGGCGTTCGCCGCCTCGGCCGCAGCGAGGATCTCCTCATCGGCGGCGCCGTCGAGACCGTACGCGATGTTGTTCCGAACCGTGTCGTTGAAGAGGATCGTCTCCTGCGTCACTACGCCCAGAAGCCTCCGCAGTGACTTCAGGTCCACGTCGCGCAGATCGACGTCGTCGATCGTCACCCTGCCGCTGGTGGGATCGTAGAATCTCGCCAGAAGGTCGAGCAGGGTCGACTTCCCGGCTCCGCTGGGACCGACTATCGCCACGATCTCTCCGCCGGCCACGCTGAGGTCGATGTCGCGCAGCACGATATCGCCCGTCTCGTAACTGAAGCTGACTCCCTCGAACGATATCCGGCCGCTGAACCCATCGAGCACTTCCCCGTCCACGGGTTCGACGACGGACGGCCGTGTGTCGAGTATGTCGAAGACCCTGCCGCCCGCGGCCAGGCCGATCTGAAGGTCGTTGTTGGCGCGCGACACCTTTCTGAGCGGCTGGAGCGCCGACAGCACGGCGCCCAGGAAGACGAGGAACCAGTCCGGAGAAACGTCGCTTCCGAGAATAACCTGCCGGCCTCCGTACCAGAGAATGGCGACAACGCCGATAAGACCGAGGTATTCGACAAGCGGTCCCGCCATCGCGCTCAGGACCTCCAGCCGTATGGAGGTGCGGAAGTAGTTCAAGGTGTGCCGGAAGAAGCGTTCCCTCTCGTAGTCCTCCATCCCGAATGCCTTGACCACGCGCATGCCGGCGATCGATTCCTCCAGCGTCGACGTGATGTCCGCCATTCTCTCCTGAAGCCTGGCGCTCCTCTTCCTCAGCCTGCGTCCGATCTGCGCCATCAGAAGGACGATCGGAGGCAGCACGACGAGCGTGATGAGCGCGAGCCTCCAGCTGATCCAGACCGCGAGCGCCAGGTAGAGGACCGCAAGGAGGGCCTCCCGGAACAGGTTCGCGAAGGTCGCCACGAGCGCCTTCCGCACCAGCATCACGTCGTTGGTGATCCGTGATATCAGCTGCCCTGTCCTCTGTCCGTGGAAGAACGACAGGGAGAGCTCGTTCAGATGGGAGAAGAGCGAATTCCGGATGTCGCGGATGACGCGCTGCTCGACCGTCACCATCAGGAACGTCTGGAGATATCCGAAGAGCGATTTCACGAAGAAGAGCACGAGGAACGCGACACATATCTTCCCCAGCGCCTCGCTCGCTGTCTCGCTGGCGAAGAAGGTGAGGACCCGCTCCTTCAGTTCCTCCTTGAGCCCGCCCACCGACGGGAGGTCACTCCCGGCGGACGGGAGGTCACCGCGGACGGACACGGAGAAATCCCCGCCCGCCTCCGGCTGCAACGCCGGCGCTTTCTCTGTTACGAGAGTCTGCTCCTCAAAGAGCACGTTCATGAAGGGGAGGATCATCCCGAGCGAGACGGTCGAGAGGACAGCGAAGAGCGCCATGCAGACCAGCGCCGCCAGGAGGCGACGCCAGTACGGTCTCACGTATCCCATCAACCTGATGAAGAGATGCATGAAGCTCCGCCCGTCAGTTCGCGGCCGTCAGAAGAACCGCTTGAGTCCGTTCGATGAACTCCTGAATCGGGAACCGTTCGCCCGGCCTGAGTTCGACGATCTCGAGGAAACCGGAGTCGGGGAACGCGGCGTCCCGAACCTCGACGGGGGTCATGAGAGACACGGTCGGTATTCCCATCGCCACGGCGAAGTAGACAAGGTCGGTGTTGCTCGCCACGAAGAGGTCGCATTGCCCCAGCAGGCTGACGACGTCCCTCATGCGGCGCTGCTGGACCACGATAGGCTCTCTCCCGAGCATTGACTCGAGCTTCCCGACCAGCCAGTGGTGCTCGGGCGCCGTCAGGAGAATGGCCCTTGCCTGGTAATCCGAGCAGAGCTTGTCCAGAAGGCGCGCCTGCTGGGACACGGAGAGCGACGTCCCTCCTCGTCCGGTGCCCGGCTCGAAGCCCACGAGAAGCTCGTCATCGCGCGGCCTCCGGAAGTGGTCCTGCTTCTCCGCCAGTCTCCTCTCACGCTCCGGGACTTCCCACGACAGCCCGAGTCCGGACACGTCGACACCCATGACCCGCGCTATCTCGATGCCGAGTTGCGCCCTGGTCTGTCCAGGGACATTGCTGGAGACCTCGAGATTGAG
>DAOWER010000172.1 GCA_030638405.1 Candidatus Eiseniibacteriota bacterium
GGGGCGCCGATCCTCAGGATCTCGACTCATATGTGTGGGTGCCGATTGGTGGCGGCCTCTACGACTGCGTCTACTACGGAGACACCGGCTCGATCACCGAGGAACCCTGCGCGCAACTCGATAACGATGAGACCTCCGGATACGGCCCCGAGACCGTGACCGTGCTTCCCGAGCACTCTGACCTCTACACGTATGCTGTGCACCACTTCGGCGGCGACGGAACGCTCCGGACCTCGGAGGCGATTCTGAGAATCTATCAGGGCAATGACCTTCGGCACACAGTCGTAGTTCCTGACCAATACTGCGAGGACGATTGGTGGTGGTACGTCTGTACCTTCGACGCGGAATCCGGTCAGTTCACGATCGTCAACACTCTGCAGAATTCTCCACCGCTTCTCACAGTCCCGTTGCGCAAGTAGAGCAGGACAGAGAGTTCAGAACGCGTCCGCCACGGGACGCCAACAGAGAAAGACCCGCCCGGAAGGGTGGGTCTCTCTCTGTTTAGACATGCCACGGAAGTGATTCGTGTAGGCGCCACAACGGTGCAGCCGCACACCGGAGAGCCTGCACTGATGACAGGTTCTGACACTTGACAGCCTTCGTGACCTGCTCTACGATGCTCGTGCTTCATCGTGATCATGTTTGTGACGGTCGCCTGTCAACTTCAAGAGGAGGGAGGCTTCGTGATGAGACGTTCGCTCTGTCTGCTCGTCGTATCGCTCGTTCTGGCGGGAGCGCTTGCTGCACCAGCGCAGGCTGGGCAGCGCATCGGCGGCGGCGTTCATTACTTGAGAACGCTCGGTGATATCAAGGACGAGTCCGAATTCGATGAGAACGCTTTTGGTTTCCTCGCGTCCTATCAGCGCGACGTCGCGCTGTTCACGATCGAGGGCGACGTCGAGTGGATTCTCGACTACGGTGGTTCGGGCGACGCGCTGATTCAACCGCAGGCCTATTTGCTCTTCGGCAACTTCTTCTATGGCGGTGCGGGAATCGGCACCGGCTACTTCGATGGCGAGTGGTGGAGTGATCCCTTCTACGCCCTGCGTGCGGGTGCGAACTTCATGCTTGCCGGTCTGGATCTAGATGCCTACGCTCTCTACCGTTTCCATGACACCGAGGTCTTCGAGGGTTTCGGGGAGCAGGACCTCGACTCGATCACTTTCGGCGCCGTGATCCGATTCTCGATCGGCGGCTAGCACGCTTGCTCGAGCCAGTGCTGGACGAAGTCCTACCCTGCCTGCACGAGGAGGGACACCAGACGCAAGAAACCCGGCCGAACGGCCGGGCTTCTTGCGTCACAGGTTGGCCTGGCCCGGATTCATTGAGCAGGACGATGCCGCTCCCGGAGCCGCTGGCGAACACCGGCTCACCTGGGACGCGACGGACGAGAGGGGCGGACCCATTGCCTCGGGGGTGTACCTTGTCAGAGGACGCGCGGCCGGGCGGTCGAGCTACCGCGGGCTCGTGATCGTGAGAAGGCCGTGACCGAGCTCCACCTTTGCAGCCAGCTCCGATGGTCTACGGCGAGCAAGTGAGCAGATGAGGCCCGGACCCGGGGGCCGGTCTTCGACAGGTACGGTACGCGCGAGGACGCCTCCGCCACGTTGACCTCTCCGTCGGGGATGACATCCCACCGACCGAATCGGGAAGTATCTTTACTCGGTGTCGAAGATCGAATCGACCTGATATACTGGTCGCGGCGAGGAGGCGGTGGCGTGAAGACGACAATCGGTTCCATTCTACTGACTGCAGTGCTCCTGTTGGGCACGTCGTGCACCACCGCGCCGGCGCCTGAGCCCAACGTCGTGCTCATCGTCATCGACACCCTCCGACCGGACCACCTGCCGTTCCACGGATATCACAAGAACACCGCCCCCTTCCTCTCGCGACTGGCCGCGAGCGGCGTCGTTTTCGAACGAGCGCGCTCGACCTCATCCTGGACAGCGCCGGGCACCGCGTCCATCGTGACCTCGCTCAACCCGGTCCAGCACGGTGTGCTCAAGGGACTTCTGGCCGTCCAGATGCTGCAGAGGGTGGACCCGCACATCACGGTCAACCGCATCCCCGACGCCGTCGTAACGGCAGCGGAAGCGCTCAAGGAAGCCGGCTACTCCACCTGGGGAGTGAGCGACAACCTCAACATCGGTTTCGAGGAGGGCTTCGACCAGGGCTTCGACCGGTTCCGGACCTCCAACGATGCCGGGGCCGCGACGGTCAACGCAAGAGCGCGCAAATGGGTTACTGAGATGCAGGCAGGCGAGCCTTACTTCCTCTACCTCCACTACATGGACCCGCACCGGCCGTACCTGAAGAGGGCGCCCTGGTATGAGCCGGGGGAGGGAGAGCTGCTGGATTCCATCTCGGCCTACGACAGTGAAATCAACTACGTTGACTCAAAGATCAAGGAGCTCTTTGAGCTCATGCGGTGGGATCGCAACACGCTCATAATCGTCACCTCGGACCACGGCGAGGAATTCCGAGAGCACGGCGGTTGGGACCACGCGAGGACGCTTTACGAGGAGGTGCTGGCCGTGCCTCTGTTCATCTGCTCCTCCTCCGAGACGTTGGCCGCCGGGCGCATCGAGGAGCCTGCCTCCGTCCTGGATATTCTCCCGACACTGAGGGACTACGTCGGGCTGCCCCCCAATCCCATCGAGCAGGGGCTGAGCCTCCTGCCTGTTATCCGCGGGGAAGGTCGGCTGCCCGAGGACAGGCCGTTCTACTCGGACCTGCGCAGCCCGCCATGGTTCGGGAATCAGACCCTCAAGGCCGTTGTTCGTGGGGACGACAAGTACATCCTGACGGTGCCGGACACGGAGGAGCTCTACGACCTCACGGCCGACCCCGGCGAGCAAACCTCGGTCCTCGCGGAGCGCCGGTCGCTGGCCGCTGAGCTGCGGGGGGAGCTGGACGCCTTCGAGCAGAGCTGCACCAAGTTCGCGCAGGAGGAAGTCGCCGTCGAGCTCGACGAGGAAGCCGTCGAGAAGCTGAAAGCGCTGGGGTACGTGCAGTAACGGTCCCGACACGGTCCGGGACTCCCCGGTTGCGTCGGGGCCTGGCGCTCCCTACTGGATGTAGCCCAAGGCCTTCAGCCTCTCTCGCGTCGCGTCGTCGATGTGTACGCTGTCGCTCTCTGCGACCTCTCCTTCGACGAACGACGCGAGCTGAGCGAGCAGCCCCTGCACGCGCTCATCACCCTCATCGTAGATGTTGCGGGTCTCTCCGGGGTCCTCGGAGAGGTCGTACAGGAACGTCCCCGCGGTGACGTTGCGGACCTGCGAGAACGTCCCTCGTACCGCCCAGGGAATCAAGTTGGTATCGGCGGGGGCGATGGCGACCAGCTTGAGGTCACCATCTATGACCGCGCGCTGGTGGTATCCCGGCGGACGGTCCCGCTCCATGAACACCGGCGAGCTCTCGTAGGTCCCGCTCAGAAGATCCGTGCCCGGTAGTCCCTCGGGCACGCCGTCCACGCCGAGCAGCGAGAGCACCGTCGGCATCAAATCGATCTGCTGTGCACGAACATCGGTCGTGCCCGGGGCGATGCCGGGGCCCGCCATCACCAGCGGGACCCTCATCACTTCTTCGTAGGACGTGTAGTGAAACTCCCCGCCGTGCTCGCCGAATTCCTCGCCGTGATCGGACGTGAAGATGATGACGGTGCGGTCGAGCATGCTGCGCTCGCTCAGCGCGTCCACCAGACGACCGATGTGGTGGTCGGTGAACGCGATCTCCTGGTCGTACCGTTCCACGGGCTCATCCCCGAATTTGCTCCACTCGTCGTGCTCGAGGTACTCGAAGTGCGGGTCGAAGTAGTGGACCCACATGAAGAACGGTTCCTGGAGCCTGTCGAGGTCGTCGATGGCGAGGTCGCTGATGCGCCCAGCCGTTGATGTGTCATGAGGATGTCCCGTCTGGAGCACGCTGTAGTCGAACTTCCGGAAGCCGTTGTTGAGTCCGTGCCGCGGCGTGAGCAGCAAGTGGCTCACGAACCCGCGCGTGTCGTAGCCTTCATCAAGGAGGATGCCGGCGATGGTGGGCAGGCCCCAGTTCAGCGAGCGGTGGAAGTCGGTCGCTCCCGTGGCGCTCGGGTAGAGCCCGGTGAAGAGCGTGGCCATCGCGGGGAGTGTCCAGCCCGCTTGGCTGTGGGCGTTTGTGAAAACCAATCCGCGTGCGGCGAGGGCGTCGATGTTAGGGGAAACTGGGAGGTCGTGCCCCGCGTAGCCCAGATGGTCGTGCCTGAGCGTATCGACGCAGATGAAGAGGACGTTACTGCGACTCTCCCGGAAGGGGCCGAGCCACAGGAGGGCGCCCGCGATGACGCAGACGGCCACTGCGGTGAATATGAGGCGAGTGCGCATCGTGCGGCTCCAGCCGGAGTCCTTCGTTCGCGCGTGAGACAGGGACCGGTCCATTGTATCGTTGCGGGAGGTCGATTGATAGGGCGCATACGGGGGCGCTTGCCGAACCCGCAGCGGGTGTGATAGCGTCGGAAGTCCTGTCCGTAGTGTCGCCTTGGAGTCCCACGATGCGCGGCCTCAGACGAGTTCAGCAGAACCACGGAGCCCCGGATGCCGAAAGAGACCCAAGCGCGACACCGGCTCCTGAGCGACACGGCGATTCTCATCTACATCGCCCTCGCCAGGCTTGTCGTCCATCTGCTCACGAACGGCGGCTACGGAATCGCCCGCGATGAGCTCTACTACATCGCGTGCGGGAATCACCTGGACTGGGGCTACGTCGACCATCCTCCGCTGACGCCGCTCCTGGCGCGGCTGGTGACGTCCGTGGCGGGGACGTCGCTCGCGGCGGTGCGCTTCCTGCCGGCGGTCGTGGCGGCGGCGACCACGTTCGTCGCGGGGCGCATCGCCAGGGAGTTGGGTGGGAAGCTCTTTGCGCAGGTACTCACGGCCCTGGCAGTCACAGTGGGTTACAGCTCGCTGCTTTTCGGGACGGTCCTGACCACGAATGTCTTCGATCAGTTCTTCTGGGCCGTCGCTCTCTACCTCTTCGTGGTGATACTCGTCCGCGGCAGTGTGCGCCACTGGCTGTGGCTGGGGGCGGTGCTCGGACTCGGGCTCATGAACAAGCACACCATCGTCTTTCTCGGGGGCGCTCTGTTTGCGGGGCTCGTGTTCTCGGATGAGCGGAAGCACCTCGCCTCGCGCTGGCCGTGGTACGCGGCCGGGATGGCACTCCTCATCTTCCTTCCCAACGTTGTGTGGCAGGCGCAGCACGGCTGGCCGACGCTCGAGTTCCTGGAACGCGCCGAGATCAACAGGATGCCGAGGGTCGCTCCCTGGGGATTCTTCGTCGGGCAGGTGTTCTCCCTCCATCTGTTGCTCGTTCCTGTCTGGCTCATCGGTCTCTGGCGGTCTCTGGCGGGGAAGGATGAACAGAAGCTCCGCCCGATAGGGCTCGCCTATCTGGTCCTGTTCGTCTACTTCCTGCTCTCGCGAGCGAAGGGTTACTACCTCGTTCCGTTCTATCCGCCGCTCCTGGCGCTCGGGTGGGTCGCGATCGAGCACTGGATGGCAGCGCGGGAGCTGCGGTGGGCGCCGGCGACAGCCGCGGCCGTGCTGCTCGCAGGAGGGATCGTCACGGCGCCCCTGGCGCTCCCAGTGCTCGAGCCGGAGATGCTCATTCGGTACGCGCCTGCCATCGACCGGAGTCTCCAGGATCGTGCGCCCAGCGAGACGAAGATGCCGGACGCATTCCAGGACATGTTTGGCTGGGAGGAGATGGTTGCTGCTGTGGCCGAGGTCTACCACGCTCTGCCGCCCGAGGAGCGTGCCGTCGCCTCAATCTCGGGCAACAACTACGGGCAGGCCGCCGCCATCGACTTCTTCGGTCCGAAGTACGACCTTCCGAAGTCCATCTCTTCGCACAACAGCTACTGGTACTGGGGACCGAGGGACTACACGGGGGAGGTGTTCATCACGGTGGGGGTTCGCCTCGAGGCTCTGCAGGGGGCGTTCGAATCGGTCGAACTCGCTGCCGTCATCGAGCACCCTTACGTCATATGGTACGAGACCGACCAGCCCGTCTATGTCTGGCGGCACATGGTGATGCCTCTCAGCGACCTGTGGCCGCGCATGCGGCTCTTCTACTAGAGCGCTGGTGTAGCGAACGCCCCACATGACAGCAATCAGCCTTCCCGCCATTGACTCCGCTTGCCAATCGATGTAGAGTGAAAGCTACTCACCATCATCTGGCAGGGGGGGACCGACATGAAGACCATCATGTGCGTTGCGGTGATTATCGCAGTGCTGGCAGCTTCAGTGCTCGCACAGAGCCCGTCTGCTGTCAGGCCGCAGAAGCACGGCGAGACCACCGGAGAAACTAGGTACGAAGGCCGCATCGAGGGCGACACGATCGAGGAGTGCTGGACGATCTCGTCCCTGCCCTTCATCGGTACCGGCACCACCTGCGGCTACGCCAACGACTACGACGAAGGATGTCCCTACTTCGGCTCCGTATCGGCGGAGGTCGTCTACTGCTACTCGCCTCCGCACGACATGTGCGTGAGTATCAGCCTTTGCGACTCGTACTACGACACCAAGGTCTACGTGTACGAGAACGAGTGGACTCCCGGAGTACCGCTCGACTGCAACGACGACAACTTCCACTGTGTGGACCCGCCGGTCGACTACACGTCGTGGCTGGAGTCTGTCGAGTTCTTCGCCGGACATACCTACTACATCGTGGTGGATGGATATGGCGGGCAATGCGGCGACTACGTGCTTGCGGTCGATGAGATCGACTGTTCACAGCCGTGCGACGTCATCTGCGTCGGCGTCCCCGAGGGCGAGCCCACGTGCTACGACGGGTATGACGACCAGTACAACGGCGGCTGCTCCTCGCTGACCTGGTCGTACATCCAGGCCGGCCTCGACCCGATCGTCTACTGCGGCGAGAGCGGCATCTTCACCTACGAAGGCTCGCTCTACAGGGACAGCGATTGGTACCTCATCTACCCGTGCGGAGGTGTTCCGATAACGGTCACGGTCGAGGCCGAGTTCCCGGTCCTGCTGGGATTCGTAGACCTGCGTGGCGGGTGCGAGAACATGTACCTCTACAGCTACGTGCAGACTGACGAGTGCGAGCCAGCGGTCCTCCTCGAGTACCTGCCCGCGGGCCAGTTCGCCGTCTTCGTGTCGACCGACATGTGGGATCCGCAGTATGAGTGCGGTGTCGAGTACTCGCTGACCGTCGAGGGCTACACCGAGCACTGCGACCCCACGCCCGTTGAGGTCACGACGTGGGGAGCGCTCAAGGCGCTGTACCGGTGACGGCTGAGGCCCTGATCTTCCTCTTGGTGCGCTGCGGTGCCGTGCGGGCAC
>DAOWER010000036.1 GCA_030638405.1 Candidatus Eiseniibacteriota bacterium
GGAACCCCACCAGATCGTAGCGAAGCAGCGCGCGAAGGACCTGACTCCGCCACGGGAGCTTGACGAAGATGTCCAGGGGAGGGCACGGTATGTGCAGGAAGAAGCCCAGCCTGGCCCGGCACCCGAGGTCCCTCAGGCTTTGAGCCATCAACATGAGGTGGTAGTCGTGGACCCATATGAAATCGCCATCGTCAGTGTTCTCGGCCGTGACCTCTGCGAACCTCCGGTTGACATCCTGGTAGGATTCCCAGTAGCCGGGGTCGAAGTTGCATCGCGTCTGGAGGTCGTGGAAGAGCGGCCAGATGATCTCATTCGAGAAGCCGCGGTAGTAGCGGCTGATCTCGTCACTGTTGAGAGGGACGGCCACCAGCGAATAGCCCACATCGTCCATCGCTCGCAGAAGCGCCTCCTGAACGCCGGTCTCGACGGAGGTGCCCGGCCAGCCGATCCAGAGCCCGCCACGATCGCGCAGCACGGGCGCCAGGGCCGTGACGAGCCCGCCGGAGCCCTGCTCGCTCCGCCAGCGCCCGTCGACGTCCGAAAGGACCACCGGCAGCCGGTTCGAGACTACCACAAGGCGACGGACGGCTCCGTTCTCCCGCACCTCCATCATGTCGTCACCCCCATCCATGTTTCCAGGAACTCTCGCACCGCCTCCGTGTCCTCCAGAGTCCCCGAGGCCCGCGTGTCGGCGCCCGGTGGACCTACCCTTATGCCCACGCCCCGGCCGAGGATGGCCTCGAACGCGTCCTCGTCTGTTTCGTCGTCCCCGATGTAGACACAGAGAGCATCTTCGCCGCGTCCCCTCAGTATGGTCCGGAGAGCCGTTCCCTTGTCGATGCCCTTCAGTCTCAGCTCCACACCTCCGGAGAAGTGCCGGCACTCCAGGTCGTACTCGTCGGCGTCGGAGGACCACTCGGCGCACACCGCATCCTGCATCTCGCGGGCGCGCTCCTCGGGAATTCCCCTCGTGTGGAGTGCTACGCTCGCCGCCTTCCGCTCGACTCGCTCCGCAGGCACCACCGCCCTCGCTCCGTTCATCGCTCTGGTGAGACGTTCCTCCTGGGCGGCCGTAGGCTCGTGTCTCTGGGTGGTCCCGTCCGGCATCCGGAACTCGCTGCCCTGGCTGCCGCTGAGGGGGATAGAGAGGTCGCCGAGCAGTTCGATCAGCTCCGCCATCGGTCTGCCTGTCATGATCGCGAGGTGCGTTCGACCCGCATCCCGAATCCTCTCAAGCACGTCTACGACTCCGTCCAGGGGGCGGGCCTCCATGCGGTTCTCTCTGAAGGGCGCGAGCGTCCCATCGTAGTCCAGCACGAGACAGCGCTCGTTGGCCGCCTCCACCCTGTCCCAAAAGTCAGGCACGCCCTTCACGGCGCGGAGCTTCACCTCGCTCACTCCAGCTCTATCCTCTCCTCGGCCCTGTTCGCCACCGAGATCATCACCGTGAGATACTCCCGCAGGTGACGCGTAAGGAGGAAGTTGTCCCGGACATAGTCCCGGGCCCGCGCCCCCATCTCCTCAAGGCGCTTCCGCCGGTGCAGGAGGAAGCGGATTCTCAGGGCGGCGCCCTCCGGCGTGGATACGAGGTAGCCCGTGTGCGAGTCAATGATTTGCAGGCGAATCCCTCCCGTGTCGCCCCCGATCACCGGCTTGCCCTTCCACATCGCCTCCGAGACGGTGAGCCCGAACCCCTCGCGGGTCGACTTCTGGAGCACGATGTCAGCGGCGCGCTGCAGGGCGTTTATCGTGCGGTGCGCATCCGGAGGGAGCAGGAGCACGTGGATGTTGGGGTCGCCGTCTGCTGCCGCCTGCGTCTCCGCGATCACGTCCCCGGCTTCAGGGTCGTCGTCCGCTCCGCCGCCCGCGAGAACCAGCTGAAGCCCGGGACTGAACCGCTTCGCCAGCCGGTAAGCCTGGATGACCCCGACTGGGTCCTTGAACCTGTCGTACCGGGAGACCTGCAGGATCATGTCCCTCGACGGGTCAATGCCGAACTCATCGCGGACCGCCTGTACGTCTGCCTCCTCGAGCGGCATGTTCTTCTCACTCAGCGGATCGATGCTCGGAGGAATGAGATACTGCGTGTGCGGCAAGCCCTGCGCGAAGGCCGCGAGGGAGAAGATGCTGGCATCGTACCCGGAGAGGAAGACCGAGAGCTGGTCCCAGACCCGCCGGTTGGGACGGCTGACATCGATGTGGCACCGCCAGATCCACTTGCCCCTGCGGCGCGGCACCAGCTTGAGAAGCGGAGCCGGCTGCGGATCGTGGACGAAGACGATGTCGGCCTCCTCCAGTAGCTCGCGCATCTCCGTCGCGTTCTCTGCGTTGGTCTCCTCGTAGTGCGCGAGTTCACGGGGGTCCACCGTTACTTTGCTGCCCTGCAGTCCGTTGTGGAAAGACTTCGTCGTTTTGAAGAACAGGGAGTCGCCCGATATCACCTCCCACCGGGCGTCGATGCCCAGCTCCTGTTTGAGCGGCACGAGCTTCGACAGTATCTCGGCCACACCTCCGCCGACCCTCGTGGAGTTGACGTGAACCACGCGGATGCCACGGAGAGGCGCGGCCAGCTGTCTGAGGTGGTCGACGGCCGCCACCCCCACGGCGTCGGCGTACTGGCTCAAGAGGTCCGGCATGTTCCCCTACCTCGCGAATTGATCTTCAAAGGTGCGCGTGAGCTCTTCTCTTGTCTCCACCAGCGTGGCGAAGAACGGGTCTATGGAAGCGAGTCTCGTTGTCAGTTCGGCGTATCCGTCCCGGTCGATGTCGTTGAGCCAGCACGTGAAATCGTCCGTGGAGTCGGGCGTCCTTCTCCTTGCGTCGATGAAGTGATAGAAGATGCTCGTCCGCGACATTGCGGCCAGGGCGGCGGGGAGCTCGACGGGGTCGGCGAGGGTGCAGCTGGTCCTGAAGACGACGATCTGAGACCGGATGAAGTCGAAGAAGTTGTCCTCCGGAGCCTCCGGGCATGGCTCACCGGGTCTGAGTTCGGAGTCGATGACGGCGACGAGCCGTTTCCTGAGGCCGTCCATGTCGTGGAAGTCGATGGGGTCTATGACGCTGAGTTTCTCCGCCAGCGAGCTGAAGTGCAGCGCGTGGTCGACCCAGATGGCGAAGCCGTTGTGGTACCTCGGGTCGTCGAAAGTGGGCCTGAGGAGCCCGCCCCAGAAGTGGTAGTAGATTGAGGCCACGTCCGCTTCCAGGATGCCATCCCTGAGCTCCCGGAGGTCACGGGCCCTGCGCCCCGTGGCGATGGCGACGAGGGCGCAGTCCTTTATCGCCAATCCGCCGGGAGGATTGTAGTGTTCCTGTTCAGCCATTGCACCGTCCCGTCCCACGCGTCCGGTTCTGCTTGGGGCTACTTGTCGTCCTCCGGCGCTTCCTTCCAGGCGGTCGCGTCTCCGCAGTTCATGCAGGCGGGGAATTCCTCCCCCTCCTTGAACTCGTGCTCGTGGACTCCGCCCTCCGTGTGGCAGATCTCGCAGTAGTACTTCCCGGCCTTCTCGACCTTGTCGCCGGCGCGCAACTTCGCGTTCTTCTCTTCCATCTTCCCGCTCCTTTCCGGTTCCATGACAATGCTGCTGGGATGGCGCTCCTTCGGTCTGATGCCGGCCACGGGATAGGGTCGCTCCCGCCGCTGGGACACGCGCGCTCTGGCAGCGCGCACGCTCTGTTGATCGATGACCGAACCATGGTAGCGCGGTCTCGGGCAGCGCGCAACCGTGAGAAGAGCTAGGAGGGTGTGCGGGATCGCTCCCGGCCGGGCGGGCAGGTCCGGACAGGGGCACAAAGAAGAGCGCCCCGCATGAGCGGGGCGCTCCGTTACTGCACTGTGCTGCTTGAGAACTACCTGTAGAGCGCCTTGATCGAGCTCCAGGTCACGTCCTCAACCGGAGTCGAATCGCAGTGCTCGGTGTAGCCCTCGACGGTGAGCGAGTACTCAACGCCGCACACGTACGCCGGATCCCACGCGTCCGTAGACACGAAGATGGCGACCGGCCCGTAGGGCAGGTACGATGTCACCGTGGTCGGCGTGCACATAGGAGCAGTCGTGTAGTCGCCGAACGCCGGTGCCAAACAGTCCTCGATACCCGTGACGAATCCGAAGAGGACGCCGAACTCGGCCTCGACCGTGATGCTGATGGGAGAACCACCGCACGGGAAGATCTGATACCAGTCGGTGTCCCTGTAGGTCAAGCCGCCGAAGTCGTACACGCCGCTCTCGCCGCAGACCGTGATAGGACCGGCGCTGATCGGGTGGATCGAGAAGATGTCCGGATCGGAGTTGCAGCCACCGTTGAAGTTGTCGTCGTAGCCGTCATAGCACGTCGGCTCGCCCTCGGGCATGCCTACGCAGATGACGTCGCAGGGCGTCGGGCAATCGATCTCTTCCATGTAGAGGACGTAGTCACCACAGCCACTGCCGTAGCCGTCAACGACGATGTAGTACGTGTTGCCGGCGAAAAACTCGACGGTCGGAATCCACGACGTGTAGGAGACCGGAGGATTCACGCAGTCGAAGTTGTCGTCGTTGCAGCCATTGAGCGGAACATTGCCTTCCACGTTCTCGTACACGTAAACCTTCGTGTCGTAGTACGAGTCGCAGAGGCTGATGCTCACGCACATGTCGTACGGGGGGTCGTAGGCGTAGACCACGTCAGGCGAGAGCGAGCCCGTGAACGGGCAGATCTCGTCGTAGTCGTGGATGTTGTCGCACGTGTTGCCGGTGTCGGCGAACGGAAGTGCGTAGATCACCCACGCATCTGCCATGGTCTCGCCGCCCTCGCGGCCGTCAAGCGTGCCCGGCTCGGTGATCTGGGACTCCTTGACGGGCAGCTGGCTCGCGGGAGTGACCGCGAGAGCCACGGAACTCAGCACAAAGAGGGCGATAATTACGAAGGTAGCGACCTTCATGTCGATCCTCCTAAGGTAGGTTACAGGCCAACTAACACCAACAGAACAAAGGGATCGATGGCGCCCTCCTTTCCGAGTGGATCTGTTGACACCTGCGTCTTGTGATTGTGACACGCGGCCCGCCCGGAACGACTGACGCTTCGAAGAGGACTCGAAGCACGATCAGGGCAATCCACGTTTAGCCCACGTGCTCAAAAGTCTACCGGAGACACAGCATATTGTCAAGATATAATCGGCGGCGGCGGACGTCTTTCGGAGGGTCGGGCAGGACATTCGTGAGAGGTCGCTCAATAACCAGCCGGACCTGCCGAGTTGCCCTCGTTCTACAGCACAGCGCTTCAACGCGCCACGTGGGGTAGGAGTAGCGCCCGCGAGGGCCGCCCACTTGAACGACCGCAGACAGCAAAGCCCGGGGCAGGCGCCCCGGGCTTTGACTCGTGCTTTGCGTAGCTCGCCGAGCTGCTCCGTCGGTCTCGGCACGGCTACTCGAGATACCCCATCGACCTCAGTTGCTCCTTGAGCGCGTCGTTCATGTCCTCGGGAACGGGCACGGCCTCGGACGGGGCGGGGTAGTCGCCGTACTCCACGCTGTCGGTCGACAGACCCTGCGTGGCCGGACTCCCCGTCCAGTCGGTCGAGAACGGGAGATCCATGAGCGCCGCTATCGTGGGGGCCACGTCCACGACGTGGAGCGAGTCCGAGCGGACCGCGCTCGCCGCGGCCGGCCCGGCCAGCAGGAAGATACCGTCCGGGTGGTGCTCTCCGGAGAAGCGGGCCTCCGCCCTCATCCTTACCAGTTCCTCCACCGCGTAGTCCGCATCGTCCAGCACCAGGCGCGCGTGTTCGGGGATGGCGTCCCTGTCCGCGATCTGCAGGCGAATCGAGTCCCCGTCGCGTTGAAGCTCGAAGAACGGTCTGGTTTCGCCGGAGAGATGGGCGCCGCGCAGTGCGGAGGTGAGCTGCTCGAGCGCGGCCTCTCGTTCGTCGAACGATTCGGTCGTCGGCCGAAGGTAGACCTTGCGGTCGACGTTCGTGCCGAACACGGTCTCGGCACACCCGAGGGCGGCCGTCAGGTTCTCAGTTCGGATTCTGCAGAACCGCCCCGCCGTCTTCCCGCGAGCCGCCCGGAACCCGTGATCAGAGACGATGACGATGTTCGCGTCATCGGGAACGAGTTCGAGGACCTTGCCCAGGTTGGCGTCCACCGCTTCGTACAGGCGGTCGATGGTCTCGGAGAACCTCTCCCGGTCCTCGTCAGTGACGTCCGGGAAGCCCTCGGGTTCGAGGAACTTCCAGTAGAGATGCGAGACCTTGTCCACCTGGTTCATGAGGACGGCGGCGAACTCCGGTCGCCGCGTCCTGATGAGCTCACAGAACACGTCGCTCTGGAGGTCGGCCGAGATACTGCGGTCCCTCCACGCCTGCTCGAGGAACTCGCGCTGACCGAAACGCCTCGCTACCACCTCCGTGAAGGCTCCTCGCAGCGTCGACAGGCGGGCGCCGTGCTTGAATGCCCTGAGAGCGGCGACGCCGTAAGCGACGGTCTCGCTCTTCCCCGGATGCTCGCGGGCCCAGAGCTGCCAGTAGAAGGCGTACTCGGGCGGATACGTGCTGGCGTCGGGGGCCAGCGTGCTCGGGATCACGAAGTCGTTCGCTCCCAGACCCTCGGGAGGGGGCCAAGTGAAATACCAACCGCACACGCCCCATGACCGTCCGTCCAGATGCATGCGATCCCACAGGCGCCCGACCTTGAAGTCGCTCTGAGTGTTGCCGAAGTCCCAGATGCCGTGGATTTCCGGCAGGCACCCCGTCGCTATGGTGCTCCAGATCTGCGGCGAGTACATCGATTGCAGAGACCGGAGTCGAGCCCTCCGACCATCCTCCATCAGTCGCTCCAGGTTTGGGAGCCGACCCGACTGGACGAGAGGGTCAATCCGGTCCCACGTGGCGCCATCGATCCCGATGAGCAGCGTCGTGGGTGTCAGAGGCGGCTGCGACGGCAGCGGAGTGAAGAACACGGCGGCCACCAGGAGCGCCGCCACGGCGGCCACCCCGAGTCCGGAACTGCGGCGGTTCAGCCGCGCCGCCGACACGGCAACGAGGATCGCGCCGATCACCGGCACCAGCCAAAGGAGGGCGCTGTCGGTGGGGTCCGAGGCAACGAGCAGCCAGCCACTCGGAAAGAGCGCCGCCGAGGCGACGCCGAGCAGACGGTGGAACGCACCGAGGATGAGCACGGCGACGGCGGGCACTGCGAAGAACAGAAGAGCCACGGCCAGTGCGTCGTCGATCGCGAGCGGATTGGCCAGACGCGCTGCGAGGAGGGATGTGGCTCCGGACACGGCCACCACGACCCACCAGAACACGGCGGAACCGCCGCGCCGGCGCCTGTTTCCGCGAACCTCCGCCGCGTCCGGGTCAGAGTGATTCGGATGTGATCGGCGTTCCATGATGTCTCTCCCGATATCCCCGCCGTGGCCCGTCTCAGGTGACAGAACCTACCGCCCCGTGCCCCCCGTGTCAATCGAGTCGGTGGACCCCGGAGGGCCGGCGCCCCCTGATCGCGCGGCCTCGTTCGGTACCGATTCCGGCAAGCCAGACCAACTACGGTATTGACAATCAGCACCAAACGTAGTACTCTCCCGCTTGGACTCTGCAGCAGGAACCCCACTGAGCAGTTGTGCTGGCTCGTCGCCGGACGCTTCGCTGGGCTACCGTACCCCGGAGCGGACGAAGCCGCACTCAACGGACCGGTACCAGATCACGACGCCCCCCAAGGAGGATGATCATGAGCGCGAGAAGGCTTCTCGCCCTGCTTGTGGTCGTTGTGTTGGGCCTGCTTCTGACCTGCCCCACGGCGCTTTCGCGCCCCGGGACGCCACTCATTGAGGAGTACGGCGGCTCGGATGTTACCAATCCAAACGACGATGACCCGGACGTTCCGAACGGGGACGTTGAGGGGGACGACGACAACTGGGACAAGTCCGCCATCAGAGGACACACGGTGGCGGAGTCGTGCGGTGGGAACAGTGGTGTGGAGATGGGAGCTGACTCAAGCAGTTCCGAGGATGTGCTTTCGCGGATGGAGGTCAGTCTGAGCATCAGACTTGCGCTGCTTCTGCAGTCGTGGGTCATCTTCTCCAGCTTGCGCTGATCTCTGTGCGGGAGGAAGCAGTTGGCTCGGAAGCGACCACACATCAAACCTGACCGGGATGTCCCGAGAGGACGCGGCGACCACGGAGACCACAGTTCCCGTGGGTCTGCTATCTCCGTCCTACGCATGGGACAGTTCTATCTGGAGTCCGACAGCTACTCCGATGCGATGATGTACTTCCTGCGCGCCGACGAGGAAGCACTGAGATCGCAGCTGTCGGACGACGAGACCGCCTCACTCTATGCGAGTCTGGCCAGGTGCTACCTTGGTCTCGGCAAGCACGACGAGGCCAGGGGCTGCGCTGAGAAGGTCTCAGCACTTGCCGCCCGCGCGGGGAACAGCACCTCCGTCGCGGAGGCCAACGTCATCCTTGCCAGAACGGAAGCCAAGAGCGGTCGCTTCAGGAAATCTCTCCGTGCGGCCGAGCAGGCGTACGCGGTGCTCAGGAAGGAGCCGGACAGCGCTCTGCTGGCAGAGGCCAGCAAGGTGTTGGGCACGGCGCACGCGGAGCTCGGCAATATGACGGCCGCCAGGGACTGCCTCACAGACTGCCTCGTCTGCAACAGACGCCTCGGGAACGAAGAGGGGGTTGCCGGGGCATACAACAATCTGGGCATCATGGCCAAGCGGTCTGGTGACCTCTCCACCGCCATCGACTACTTCGAGCGTGCCCTCGAGATCGACAGACGGCTGGGAAGGCCCGCCGCCATCGCGCGCCGCCTGAACAACCTCGGTGTGGCGCTCTACAGGTCCTCGAGGTGGGACGAGGCGGAGACGAGCTTGAAGCGGGCGTGGGAGATATACACGAGCCTCGGCGCCACCCGAGACGTCGTCGCGGTCGAGTCGGCTCTCGGCAATCTGTGCCGGGTGAGACGCAACTGGAGGGGCGCACGGGACCTCTTCATGCGCGCGCTCCGGACGAGCCAGGCTGAAGGATACCGCCGCGCAGAGGCACTCGCGTTCGAGTTCCTCGGAGATCTCGAGAAGGACCAGGGGCATTTCGACGAGGCACTGAGAGTGCTCGACCAGGCCTTGGCGTGCGCGCACAGGCTCTCGTCCGTGAGCGACGTCATCGGTGAGGTGCTGCGGCGACGGGCCGAGGTGTACGTCGCTTTGGGGCGGCTCGACGATGCCGAACGTGACTGCACGCTGGCGCTCGACCTCTGCCGGCGTATCGGCGACAGGCTGGAGGAAGGCGCGACTCTGAGAGTTCTTGCGGCCGTCTCGTACTCGAGAGGCAGGCGCTCGGACGCCCGTGTGCTCTCCGCGCGAGCGGAACGAGTCCAGACTCGGACCGGAGAGCCCTTCGAGCTTGCAATGACCGCACTGACGGACGGCGCGGGGATGCGTCACTCCGGTCCCATCGACGAGGCCGCACTGGATGTCATCGAGTCGAGACTCTACACGGCGGAGCAGCTCTTCGAGAAGGTCGGTGCTCCCTACTGGGTGGCGAGGTGCTCCATCGAGAGGGCGAAGGCGCTGCACGCGGCGGGTCGCCGCGGACGCTGCCGCGTCTGGCTGGACAAGGCGCACCCCGAGCTCGAGCGGGTCCGCGACGAGGTCGGCCTGGCCGAGCTGACGGCGCTGCAGCACGAGATCGACGCCGAACTCGCGGAGGCCGCCGCGTCACTGCCCAGCAGATACTCCGTTCTTGCCGAAGCCTCACTTCTTCTGAGAACCAGCGACGGCGACCCTGCGGTCCTGCACGGGTCCGTAGCGGCCGTGGCTAAAGAGGTGCGTGCCGACCGCGTTGTGGTCTTCCGGCAGGAGCCGGATCTGCTGCCGCAGGTCGTGACCTCCGTCGGACGTACGGGCAGGCGCCTGGCCGAGGTGAGGCGCCTTGTCCGTTCAGTGACAGAGGACGGAGGCACCAACAGGCCCTTCGTGGCCGCTGCCGGAACCGGACCCGGCGGACCGATCTCGCCGCGATTCGCGGCGGTGGCGCTGATCCCGGCGGAAGTCGATTCCGCGAGCGGCACGACGCTCCTTCTGTACGCGGACCGCCTCAACGGCGACGGGGCCGCCGCGTTCACCGAGGCCGACGTCGAGTTTCTCGGAGCGGCGGCGAGACTGCTTGCAGACGTGCTTCCCTCCGGAGTGACGGGAACGTTCGGGCACTCGTTCGGTCCCGACGACGAGGACAGCGAGCCCGACTTCCCGCGCGGGTTCATCACGCGCGAC
>DAOWER010000004.1 GCA_030638405.1 Candidatus Eiseniibacteriota bacterium
GCGGCCACCATGACGATGAGCGAGAGAATCCAGAACATCACCTTCTTCTCGGTCTTCATCCACTTGAAGAGGTTGCGGTTGAGTTCGATCCAGTTGTTGGCCCTGTAGGGGAATCCCCCCACGGCCGCCACCACCTTCTGCGCAATCTCCGGCGCCGCGTACGGGTCCGCGGTCTTGATGGCCACGCCGACGACGCCGTCTCCCAGACCGAAGAGCGACTGTGCCGCCGGAAGGTCGATGTACACGAGCGACTGGTCGTACTCGAACATCCCCGAACTGAACAGGCTTCTGACCTTGAACCGTGACACCGCCGGCATGAGACCCATGGGCGTCACAACGTAGTCGAAGGGCGAGCTGACGGCGACGGTGTCCCCCACGGTCACTCTGAGCCTCCGTGCCAGCTCGTCCCCGATGATGGCGCCGGGCAGCTCGCCCTCCCGTGTCGCTAGCGACGAGAGCGGCGGGTCGATGTTCTCCAGTATGTCGGTAACTCGCGCCTCGCGGTCGAGGTCGATCCCGCGAACCACGACGCCGTCCGACCCGCCGTACCCCTGCAGGACGGCCTTCGTATAGGTGAACGGAGCGGCCGCCACGACCTCCGGGAGCGCCTCCGCCTCGTCCGCGAGCCTGTCGTAGTCCCTGAGAGGCTCGTCGCCGTAGCGGAGCAGGATGACGTGTGCGTTGATGCCGATGATCCGGCTGTGAATCTCGTTCTCGAAACCGTTCATCACGGCCAGCACGACGATGAGCGCCATCACTCCGACGGCAACACCCGCGGCCGAGATGAACGTGATTATCGAGATGAACCTGGTCTTCCGTTTGGCGCGCAGATACCGCCAGGCTATGAACCACTCGAACGACATTGTCAGTCATCTCCTCATTTCACCGGGGCCTTCTTGCGCACGGCCGGCAAGCCCCGCGGTACGAACGGACTACGCCTCCGGACGCATCGGCGGGAACAGTATGACGTCGCGGATGTTCCACGAATTCGTGAGGAGCATTACCAACCGGTCGAACCCTATTCCCAGGCCGCCGGTCGGCGGCATTCCGTGCTCGAGCGCGCGGACGAAGTCCTCGTCCATGCCGTGAGCCTCGGCGTTGCCACCCTCGCGCGCCTGCACCTGCGCCTCCAGGCGCCGCGTCTGCTCGTCCGGATCGTTCAGCTCCGTGAAGGAGTTCCCGAGCTCCAGGCCGCCGATGAAGAACTCGAAGCGCTCCACGATCTCCGGATCCCCCGGCGTCTGCTTCGCCAGCGGGGAGATCGACTTCGGGTAGTCGATGAGGAACGTGGGCGCAGACAAGTTCGGCTCCACCAGTTCGTCGAGTATCCCCTCTATCACGTCGCCGCGCGATGCCCCATCGGGGACGGTAAGCCCAGCCGAGCGAGCGGCCGAGCACAGCGCGGCGTCGCTCGCGAGCGCCTCGGCCCCGACCGCCCCCTCCACCGCGTCCATCACCTTGAGTCTCCGCCAGGGCGGGGCGACGTCTATCTCTCCATCCGACCAGGGGAAGCGCGTCCCGCCATGCACCACCGTCGCCAGGCGTGCTACGAGCGCTTCAGTGATGTCCATCATGTCATGGTAGTCGGCGTAGGCCTGGTACAACTCGAGCTGAGTGAACTCGGGGCTGTGGGTCCTGTCCATGCCCTCGTTGCGGAAGTCCTTGCCGATCTCGAAGACGCGCTCCATCCCGCCGACTATCAGCCGCTTGAGGTACAGCTCGTCCGCTATGCGGAGGTAGAGCGGCATGTCGAGCGCGTGGTGGTGCGTCTCGAACGCCCGCGCGAAGGCACCGCCGTACGTCGGCTGAAGCACGGGCGTCTCCACCTCGACGAAGCCCCGCTCGTGCAGGAAGTCCCTCGCTACCTTCAGCAGCTCACTTCTCACCTCGAAGGTGCGGCGCGAGTCGGCGTTGGCGAGGAGGTCCAGATAGCGCTGGCGGTACCTGAGTTCCTTGTCCTTGAGACCGTGCCACTTCTCGGGCAGGGGAAGCAGGGCCTTCGCCAGAACCGCTAACCCCTTGACCTTGACGCTCGCCTCGCCGCTTCTCGTCCGGAAGACCTCCCCCTTCGCTCCGACGATGTCACCCACGTCCAGGAGCTTCCAGATCTCGAACAGCTCCTCGCCGACGTCGTCCTTCCTCACGTAGAGCTGGACCTTCCCCGTCCCGTCCACCAGGTCCCCGAAGCCGGCCTTGCCGTGACCGCGGATCGCCATCAGCCGCCCGGCGACCGTGACCTCCACTCCCTCGAGCGCCTCGAAGCCGTCCACGACCGCCTCGGCCGTGTGTGTGCGTGCAGAGCGGCGCGGATAGGGCTCGACGCCCAGTTCCCTCAAACGCGCCAGGTTCTCTCGCATCTGAGCCGGCAGGCCCTTCTCGGTGTTTTCCAACGCCGTACCCCCAGGGTGAAGCTCTGTTTGTCGGTTTCCATCTGCTTCAGAAGCTCCTTATACCACCTTGACCGCGCCAGTCAAGCGGGCGCGTCCCAGGCGCTCCTGGCGCGCTCTCCGGGAGCCGTCCCCGTGCTCCTGGTGCGCTCTCCGCGAGCCGCCGCCGCGGCGCTCGCGGCTACTCCGTTGCCTTGAGATAGGCCTCGATGAACCGGTCGAGATCACCGTCGAGCACGCCGTTCACGTCGGAGCTTTCCATACCTGTCCTGTTGTCCTTGACCAGTTGGTACGGGTGCATCACGTACGACCGTATCTGGCTCCCCCAGGCTATGTCCATCTTCTCCCCCTCAGCCTCGGCCTGTTCCTTGCGCCGTTCCTCCTCGCGGAGCGCGTAGAGCCTGGCCCGGAGGACCTTCATGGCGTTCTCGCGGTTCCGGTACTGCGAGCGCTCGTTCTGGCAGGTGACGACGATCCCGGTTGGCTCGTGCGTCAAGCGCACGGCCGTCGAGCTCTTGTTGACGTGCTGTCCTCCGGGACCACTCGCCTTGTAGAAGTCGACTCGGATTTCTGACTCGTCGATCTCAATCTCGGCGTCGTCCGGCACCTCCGGGTAGGCAGCGACCGAGGCAAACGACGTGTGCCGCCGGTGCGCCGCGTCGAAGGGCGACAGCCTCACGAGCCTGTGCACGCCCACCTCGGCCCGCAGGTAACCGTAGGCGAACGATCCCTTCACAAGGACCGTCGCGCTCTTCACGCCGGCCTCGTCGCTGGGCTGGATGTCGATAGTCTGCGTTTCGAGACCGCGCCTCTCCGCCCACGCGAGATACATGCGTAGAAGCATCTGGGCCCAGTCCGCGGAATCCGTGCCGCCGGCGCCGGGATGGATGGCGAGAATTGCGTTCCGCTCGTCGTCACCACCGGAGAGCATCTTCCTGAGCTCGAGTTCCCTGAGCCGCTCCTCCAGCGCGTCCAGTCCGGACGCGGCCTCATCGAGCGCTTCCCCACCTTCTTCCTCCGCGAGCTCGATGAGGGCCGACAGGTCGTCACACTCGGAACGCAGCTCGGCGAGCGGCTGCGTCCACGCCTTGACGGCGTTCAGCTCGTCGAAGACCTCCTTCGCGGCGCCGGCGTCGGACCAGAAGTCCGGCGACGAGGTGACTGCCTCGAGTTCCGTCTGCCGTTTCCTTTTCGCGGCAACGTCAAAGATACTCCTCGAGCTCTTCGACCCTCCTGACCAGCCCCTCCAGAGTTCTCGTCATCTCGCTCATCTCTCGTCCTCCCGCCTGTTTGCGGACAGCGACTCCCAGAAGTCGTCCACCGCGACGCGAAGCTCCTCCACGGAACCCTCGTTCTCGATGATCACATCGGCCGCCGCGAGCATCACGTCGTCCGGCAGCTGCGATCTCATCCTCCGCCGGACGTCCTCCTCTTCGAAGCCCGCCTCCACGAGCCTGCGGACCCTCAGTTCCGTCGGGGCGCGGACGAGCAGGACGACGTCGAACATGTCCAGCACGTCCCACTGCACGAGAAGCGCCGCATCGACCACGAGAACGCCGGAAGGACCATCCCTCTCCAGCTCCTCGGACCGGCGCACGATCTCGCCAATGAGTGCCGGGTGCGTGATCGCGTTGAGGACGCCGGTCCGCTCCTCCGACGAGAAGGCGGCGGCCGCCAGCGCTCCTCTGTCCAGGCCGCCGTCGTCAGCGAGCACGGACTCACCGAACGCATCGACGATAGCGGCGAACACCTCCGTCCCCTCGGCGACGACGTCCCTGGCCACCGCGTCCGCCTCTATCACCAGGGCACCGAGCTCGCTCAGTCTGGCTGCGACTTCGCTCTTCCCGCTGCCCATGCCCCCGGCGAGTCCGATCCTGAACATCGTGAGTCCCTCCAGCGTCCGCAGCGCGCCCGGGGTCGCCCCGACGCGCCTACGGGTGCGCCTCGAACCAGTCCGGCCCACTCGCCAGGTTCGTGACGACCGGCACGTCGAGTTCCATGCCCTCCGGGCTCTCCATCTCTTCACGAACCGCCGCCGAGACGTCGCCGAGCGCGTCCTCGGGAAGTTCGAAGACAAGCTCGTCGTGGACCTGAAGCACCATGCGGCACTGCAGGCCGTCCGAGCGGATCCTCCTGTCGACCCCGAGCATCGCCAGCTTGATGAGATCGGCCGCGCTGCCCTGGATCGGCGTGTTCACGGCGACGCGCTCCGCCATGCCCCGGACACGCGCGTTGTCGGACGCAAGCCCCGTGATGGGACGCTTGCGCCCGAGCATCGTCGAGGCGTAGCCCAGATCCGCCGCCTCGGCGATCACACGATCGGTGTAATCCCGGACGCCGGGGTAGGTCTGGAAGTAGCGGTCGATGAAGTCGGCCGCCTCGTCGATCCCTATCCCCAGGCGCCGCGCCAGCCCGAACCGCCCCATGCCGTACATGATACCGAAGTTGACCATCTTCGCCCAGTCGCGCTGCGCCGACGAGACATCGTCCTCCGACGCTCCAAAGATGAGCGAGGCCGTTGAGCGGTGGACGTCCTTGCCGTTCTTGAAGGCCTCCATCAGGGTCGTGTCCCCCGACAGATGCGCCATTATCCGAAGCTCGACCTGCGAGTAGTCGACCGAGAGCAGGAGCTTGCCCTCGCCCGCCACGAACGCTCTCCGAATCTGCCTGCCCAGGTCCGTCCTGATGGGGATGTTTTGAAGGTTCGGGTTGCTGCTCGAGAGCCTGCCCGTGGCGGTGACCGTCTGGTTGAACGACGTGTGCACTCGACCAGTCACCGGGTTCACGAGCTTCGGGAGCGCTTCCAGGTACCCCGTCTGGAGCTTCCTGAGCTGTCGGTACTCGAGAATGAGCGCGGGGACCTCGTGGTCGTCGCGCAGTTTCTCGAGAACGCCGGTGTCGGTCGAGTATCCGGTCTTCGTGCGCCGGCCGCGCGGAAGCTCAAGCCTCTCGAAAAGCACGCTCCCGACCTGCTTCGGGGAGTCGAGATTGAACTCGACACCGGCCAGCTCGCAGACACGTTCTCTCAGTCCCTCTATCTCCCGTCCGAAGTCCACGGCCAGGCGCGAGAGAAACGAGACATCGAGTTCCACGCCGGTGAGCTCCATTCCGGCCAGCACACGCACGAGCGGCATCTCGACGTCGGTTAAGAGAGCCGCAAGCCCTCCCTCTCTGATGCCCGCGCTCAGGAGGTGGGTCAGCCTGAGGGCGGCGTCCGCGTCCGCGCACGAGTAGTCGGAAGCATCGTCGACACCCACATCCGCGAACGACAGCTGCTCGCCACCCTTCCCTATCAGGCTCTCTATGGGAGTCATGCGAACGCCGAGGTGCTCCAGGGCCAGCGCCGTCAGACCGTGCTGGCGTCGCCCGGGGTCCAGCAGGTACGACGCGATCATCGTGTCGAAGGCGAGCGGCGTGACCTCGATCCCGTGCGTCAGCAGCACTTCGTAGTCGAACTTGATGTTCTGCCCGTACTTCGGGACGTCCTCGTTCGTGAGAGCGGGCGTGAGGCTGTCCATCACGAAGTCACGCGGAAGCGACCGACCGGCCGTGTGGCCAACGGGGATGTAGAACGCCTCCCCCTCCTCCAGCGCAACGGACACACCCACTATCTCGGCCGAGTGCGGGTCCAGCGAGGTCGTCTCGAGGTCGACGGCAAAGCCGCTCGACCTCTCGAGCGCCGCGACCAGGCTCGCGAGGCGCTTCTTGCTCGTCACAACGGAGTACCCCGACGTGTCGGGCGACCGCTCGGTCGCCACGAGCTTGAGCAGAGATGGGAACTCGTACTCGCGGAGGAACGCCCCGACACGCTCGCCGTCGACGGGCGGTCTCGCCAGCTCTCCTGCGTCAAACGCCACTGGCGCCTCTGTGTCTATCGTGACGAGGTCACGGCTCATCAGCGCCTGCTCGCGGTTCTCCTCCAGGTTCTGCTTGCGCTTCGCGCCACTGATCTCATCCATGTGTTCGAGCACGCCCTCGATCGACCCGAACCGCGCGACGAGGTCGATGGCCGTCTTCTTGCCGACGCCGGGGACTCCGGGAACGTTGTCGGACGAATCGCCCATGAGCCCCAGCACCTCGATGACCTGTGACGGCGGCACGCCGAACTTCTCCTCTACTCCCTCGATGGTGTACTCGACATTCTTGCCCGGATCGAGAACCGTGATGGTTTCATCCACCAGCTGGAAAAAGTCCTTGTCCCCCGACACGATGACCGACCTCAGCCCTTCCTCTCTCGCGGCGACGGCGAGCGTGCCGATGAGGTCGTCGGCCTCGTAGCCGGGTTCCTCGACGATCTGTATTCCGAAGGCGTCTACCAGCTCGTGGATCGCCGACAGCTGGCCCGCCAGTTCGTCCGGCATCGGCTCGCGCGTGGCCTTGTAGTCCTCGTACGCCTCGTGACGAAACGTGGGCTCCGGCCGGTCGAACGCGACGACCATGTGAGACGGAGCGAGCTCGTCGAGGAGCTTGATGAGACTCGACGCAAAGCCGTACACGGCGCTCACGTTCTCCCCGCTCGAGTTGACGAGCGGACGTCGAATGAAGGCGTAGTACGATCTGTAGACTAGGGCGGTGCCGTCCACGAGACAGAGAACGGGTTCGCCCGGGCCGCACGAGCGTTTGGCGGTCATGAGTAGAGGTTCTTCTCTCTTATGTAGGCTATGACGCCTTCTGGAACGAGGTAGCGGATGGAGCGTCCCGTCCGGACCCTCTCGCGGATGTCACTGGACGAGACGTCGATGAGCGGCGTGTCCAGCATGTGAGTCTTCTCCATGATCCGCGGGTCGCCGTCGCCCGGTCCGACGCCCGGCCGAGGCACCACGACGAACTCGCAAGCGCTGACGAGATCGAGGGGGTCCTTCCACGTGAAGAACTGGGCGAGGCTGTCGGCGCCCATTATGAAGTAGAGCGTCTCGTGCTCTCCGAGCTCTCGCCTGAACTGGCGGACCGTCTCTACTGTGTAGGAGGGTTCGGATCGCCTGACCTCGAGGTCGGAAAGGGCAAGTCTGGGATTCCCGTCGATGGCCAGCCTCACCATCTCCAGGCGGTGCTCCACCGACGTGACGTCGTCGCCCGACTTGTGGGGTGGGCGGGCGGACGGAACGAAGATGACCCGGTCCAGCCCAAGCAGGTCCAGCGCCTCCTCGGCGATTACCAGGTGGGCGATGTGGATCGGGTCGAAGGTTCCACCCATGAGACCGGTGGCCAAGTGGTCCGTTCCTCCCTCTTGGGAAGTCGGCTAGCTCGCGAGGGCAGCCGCTTCGGCGGCCGCCACGCGGGCCTCCTCCGTCCCAGGATACAGCTCCATGAGCCGCTGATACTCGTTCTCCGCGAGCGCCCGTGACCCCTCGGTCGCGAAGCTCCTGGCCTTGTCCAGCAGGGCCGTGCGCGCCCACACGGTATCGGGGTACTCCACGATGACGGCCTCGAGATAGACGCGCGCCGCCTTCGGTTTGCGGAGCTTGAAGTACAGCATCGCGCTGTCGTAACCCTTCGCCGCGAGCCTCGTCCTGAGCTCGAGGATCCTCTCGGCGGCCTCGTCGGCGAGGTCGCTCGAAGGATACGCCGCAAGGAAATACTCGAACTGGCTGATGGCCCGCTCGGTCATGCTCTGGTCGAGCGCGGCCGGCAGTGCCTGGTCGAGGAACGTCATGCCCAGCTTGTACTCCGCCTCCGGCACCAGCGGCGAGTGGGCGTAGTCCGACAGGAGCCTTCGGTACTCATCCTCCGCGGACGCGTAGTCGGAGATCGCGCGGTGAGCGTCCGCGAGCCCGATGAGCGCATCGTCAGCGGTCTCACTAAGCGGTGTGTTCAAAGTGATGCGCTTGAAGGCCTCGATGGCCAGCATGTGGTCGCCGCGCTCGGCCGCGGCCACACCGATGTCGTATGTGTCCTCGGCCGTCGCCTCGCCGAGTTCCGGCATCGAGGAGCAGCCCGTCACCGCCAGAAGCGCGGCAGCGAGCAGCGCGACGACGAGAAGGGCGCCCGGAAGCCGGGGCGCGCTGTTGTGAATCACGTGAAGCACCCTCCGCTCGTGAACGAGCTCAAACGTATGCTAGTCGTTCGACCTGCTCGTGTAGAAGAGATAGATGAGCCCGCCGACGATGCCCGCTACGATGACGGGCTCAACGATCTTGTCCCATCCGCCCGGTTCCACCTGGGGCGAAGCGAACGCCTGCCCGGGCGCCTCGAGATCGCTGAGGCGGCCGCCCGGAATGATCTCGCGGCGCTCGCGCTGAACGCCTCCGGCCCAGACGATCGCCTTCGTAGAATCGGAAAGCTCAAATCGGATGTCGACGGCGGTCCTGCGCTCGAACTTGCGCGCGCCGACCACCCACTCGCGCCACGACCGCGGGAGCGATGTCTGACAGTAGACGATCCGGTATGCGATCTCGTACGCGTCCTCCGGGTCCTCTGCCGCCGCCATCAGTCCGGCCTTCACGGCGTGCCCGCGCGAGGTCAGCTCCTCGAGCAGTATCGACTTGATGAGCCAGCTGGCGTCGTGAGTGTCGACCTGCCTCAGATGTATCCGCGAGCCCTCGGGCAGCCCCATCCTGGCGACGGCCTCCGCCATCACTTCTTCGGTCAGCTCGCTGATGACGTCGAGGTTCGACCTCGGGACCGAGGAAACAGGAAGGTCCTCCTCGTCGCTCACGGCCTCCGTGGTCGCGAGGACTCCACCTCCGCCGAACCCGGCGGACAGCGCGAACTGGTGCGTCCCGCCGAGATCGGAGGATCTGTACGCGTAATCGACCGCCCACTGTTCGTTCCAGTTGAGGCCGACACCGCCGGTCAGGCCGGACAGCGCCGTTTCGTCGCCTCCGATCCAGCCTGCTCTCAGGTCCAGGTACCGGACGGGCGCGTACTCGGCGCCGACGCGAGTCGTCGCACTCAGGTCATTGGCTTTCTCCAGGTCCATCGACAGCAGAACACCGTGCCACCGGTACGAGCCCCCCAGCGTCATCGTCACAGGCAGAGGATCGGTGCCGCTTTCGAAGGTCAGTCCGGGACCCAGGTTCCGGACGGCCGCTCCGACACTCGCCTTGTCGTTCACGCTGTAGAGCACGCCCAAATCGACAGCGTAGGACGACGCCCCATGATCACCCAACGAACTCGAGAGGAACTTGAGGTCCGCTCCCACACCGATGTCGTCGGACATGCGTCTGCCGTAGCCCACCACGCCGGCGAAGTCACCCGTCTCGAACGAACCCTCACCCGTGTTGTCCCAGGAGTCGGCCCCCCCCTGCTCGAGAGCGACACCGATACCCGCATCGCGGCCGAACGGTGCGGCGTAGCTCACGTAGTTGTACTTAACGCCCTGAAGCCAGGAGACGTGCGAAAGCGTCAGCCGGTGTCCGTCGACCCGTGTGAGGCCGGCCGGATTCCAGTGCAGCGCCGTCCCGTCGTCAGCGATGGATGTGTATGCACCACCCATGGCCGCAGCGCGAGCCCCGACGCCCACGCCGAGGAACTGCGCCCCGGACGTCCCCTGCGCCAGAGAGGCCGGCGGCACAACCGCCACCAGAACAGCCACGAGAACCGCGAGTTTCTTGGACGTCATGCCATACCCTCCCGGATTGCATGCTACCTGATGACGGCGACCTTCTTGACCGATTCGCTCTCACCAGCCTGGACTCTGAGGAAGTAAACGCCGCTGGCAACGGAATCGCCGGCGTCGTTGTTCCCGTGCCAGCTGATAGGGAAACTGCCCTTGAGGGTCCTCACAAGCGTTCCGGCCATGTTGTAGACGCACACGGTGGCCGTTCCCTCGTACGACCCCAGTGTGATGACGGCCCTCCCCCCGGCCAGAGGCTCGAAGGAATTGACGTCGACGGCGACGCCGCCAGTCGGATCGTCGGAAGCAGCTGGGAGAACAGTCACCGTGACCGTCGTGTCGGCGACCGATCTCGAGAAGTAGTCGGTCGCGGTGATGGCGACCGGGGCGTCTGTCACCGGCACGAGGGAATTCGCCTCCGAGATCTCGTACGTGACGGTGTAGCGCCCGCCAGTGCCCTCCGAGACGCCGACGTCGATCGGGTCGAACTCGCTGTCCACGTGGCTGAAGTCCGCGGTGACGTCGTAGCCGGTATCGTCCCACATCGTGGTGATCGTAATGGTCTCACCCGGCTCGAAGGCGTCGTCTCCTCCACTCACTGCTGAGGAAACGTGCTTGGGAGGCGCCACGTCGAAGATCACGTCGAACGAGAGAATCGGGACGGAGGTCGAAGGACCGTTGACGTGGCCCTCCCCGTCGGCCGTGGGCACGCCGTCGTGGGCCCGCACGAAAACTTGGAGAATCTCGTCGAGCGAATCGGGAACGCAGGACGTGCACGCCACGCTGCCCGCCCAGCTGACGGTGTCCGAGCGACCTATGGCGACCTCGGTCCACTCCTCCTGGTCGACTGAGAGCTCGACCGAGACCACGCCGGCCCGGTCGTGGGCCCACCCGGTCAGGTCGGCCACGGGCGTTTCCACCCTGAGTTCCATGGTGGTCGTGTCCGGGTAGTCAACGCCGAGAACGGGAGGCGCCGTGTCGAGGTCGGCCAGTGCACTCAACCACGCCCGGTTCCCGGCGGCGTCCCTGGTCTCGACTCTGACGAAGTAGAGACCGTCAGGCGCGACCGCGCCCACCTCGTCCGTGCCGTCCCAGAAGAGGGCCGCGGAGGCGACCCCGGTGGCGGAGTAGACCTGCCGCACGGGATCGTCGTCCTCGTCGAGAACCGTGACAAGAACCTGCTCCGAGGGCTCGGTGATGCCGGTCGTAAACGAGATCAGCAGGCTGTCCCCGACGCTGTCGCCGTCCGGCGAGAACCGGCTCGGTGCGACCTCCACGCTGTAGAGCGGCGGTGGCTCGGTGTCGATGACAAACGGAAAGGCGGTCTCCTCGATTGGGGCCGACTGCGGTATGGCCTTGATCAGGAACTGGTACCGGCCGTCGAGGGCAAGGCTGTCTCCGAACCACCCGTTCCACCAGTGGTTGTGCGTGCCTTCGTCCTTCCATTCCCACGAGAGAGTCCAGAGTCCGCCGCCGGCGGAGTCGGCCACGGAGAGAACGATTACGGCCTGCTCGGAGAGCGAGTAGTAGACCGCGGTCGAGTCGAAGACGCCGTCGGCGTTCGGTGAGAACGGACTCGGGATGACCCCGACGTCGGAAATGACCCCGCCTGCGGCCGGAACGACCAGCGCCCAGAGAAGCATCAGCGCCGCCGCGGCCGGCCGTGCCGGGTTCGTTCTAGACATCCTGGCTCCCCTTTGTTCCATGACGAGAGCGGGCACCTAACATATAGCTTCGCCAGAGGATACAACGCTCCGGTGTCGTGATGTCAAGCGGAATCCGGCGAGCAGCGTGTCGGCTGACGCGACCCCGGGGTCGGAAGCCGACACGCCATCGGTCGCCCGCACCGCCACCGGGCGCTCTCCTGACTCAGAAGTGCAGCAGCACCGAGAGCAAGTGCCTCGGCGCACACTCATGTTTGAGAAGGACGGTGTAGTTCAGGACGAAGGAGTCTCCCCCGGGCGTCCGGCCCCTCTGAGGGCACGCGGGCGCCGGGATCGAGCCGATCCCCAATGATAGGACGTTGCTTTCGCCGCTGTCTTCACGAAAGGCCCCGGCTCTCAGAGCGCCCCGGCCCCAGAGGATCCACTCCAGACCGACGCGGGGTTCGAGCGAGGTCTCGGGGTGCTTCTCCGATAGGTCGCGGAGGTCGAACGTCAGGAGCAGCTCCTCCAGCGGGCGATAGGCGAATCCCGCGTTCATCGTGCGTGACCCCAGGCCCTCGACCTCGAGCCGGTAGTGATCGAAATCGCCCGGCAGGTCAAGGTACGTCAGTCCGACGCTCACTTCCGCGTTCGGGCGAAGGAGCGCGCCGTAGGCGCGACCGGTCCCGTTCTTCCGCTCGCCCGGAACGTCCCATCCGGAGAAGATGATCTCGCTTCCTCCTATCGTGACGCTCGGGGCCAGCTGGAACGCGAACGCGAACGTCGTGTAGTACGCGCTCAGGAGATCGCCGGCGTCGGCCAGCCCACTCGAGCCGGCCAGCCCGTCGGGATCCAGGTGTTCCTCGAGAGGAAGAACCCCCACGGCCATATTGCCCACGCGAACGGTCGCCCCCTTCACGACAGCGCCCAGCGCGACCGACAGCTTCTCGATGGCCGGCAGCGAGGCGAAGGGCTGGGACTCCGCACCGGTCAGGAGACCCGTCTCGTGTAAGATGGCGGGCGCGCCCAGGATGTTGACGTGCACGCGGAAGTCGGCCTCGCCTCCGCAGCGCGGCGGCACGAAGCCGGCCGGATTCCAGGCCATCGCGGCAAGCTCGTCGTCCACGGCCATGAACGCCCCGCCCATGGCCATCGGACGAGGCGAGACCGTGCTGACGCTTCCGACCGTGGACGCCGGCACGGGGAGCACGAGCACGAAGGCGAGGGCGAGCGTGACGGCGGCCGGTGCCCTCCTCACCGCGCAGCTTCTGTGCGTGACCTGTCTCATGAAAGAGCAGTATATCACCGGTCAGGGCCCTCAACAAGCCATCGTGGGGGCCTTTTCACATTGACAGGGGGACCGGCCGCCTGCTACTGTTCCCTCGTGAGAGCAATGGACTCCGAATGAAGGGAAGGTGGAACGACATATGAAGAGGATTCTGGCTTTCGTGCTTGGGGCGCTTCTGGTGATGTCGCTTCCGGCGATGGCGGCGGGCCCTGCCGACGGGGTCCCGCCCGGGCAGTCTACCGGCAAGCCGACGGCCGTCCGCAGCGGATTCGCAGGAAAGAGCGAGACGACCATCACGGGACTGGTGGTCGGCGAGAGTGGCCAGCCGCTCCTGGACGTCAACGTCAAGCTGTATATGGGAGGGCTTCTGACGAAGGAGCAGCTGACATCGTCGGACGGAGGCTTCGAGTTCACCGAGCTCATCGACTACGGCAACGACGTCACGATAGACCTGTGGTTCGTTCCGCCTACGGACGAGCTGGTGATGGAGAACGTGCTCCTCAAGGAGAGCTCGGCCGCCCTCCAGCATGGCATCTACAGCAAGTGCGTTCAGAGAACCAGGCTGGATCCTATCACTGACGTCATCGTCAAACTCTACAGCCTCGAGTCGCGCGTGGAGATGCTCAAGCGCAAGGGTTGCATAGATTAGGGTCAGCGACAGATCGGCTCATGAGATGTGTGAACGCCGGGACGACGGTCCCGGCGTTCGTCTGTCTGCGAGCGGGGCGCCGGAGGGGGCCGTGGCGCTCCTCGGTGACCCCGCGACTCCGGGCGGCTAGCCGGAGTGGACGCTCAACCCTTCAACGGCCTCGGCCGCTTCCATGATCGACTCCGCGAGCGTGGGGTGCGCGTGTATCATGCCCGCCAGCCTGTCGAACGAGAGTTCGGCAAGGACAGCGAGCGCGACCTCGTGGATCAGGTCCGACGCGTGAGGGCCGACGACCACGCCCCCGACCACTCGTCCGCTCGCCGCCTCGCAGAGGACCTTCACGAACCCCCGGGCCTCACCCTCGGCCAGAGCCTTGCCCGAGGCGGCGAACGGGAACCTCCCGGAGGAGAGCTCGAGACCTTGGTGCTTCGCGGCCGCCTCGGTGATTCCGACGCTGGCGATCTCAGGTCTGGTGAAGGTGCATCTGGGCACGGCGCGGTAGTCCATCGCGAGGTCCCGCCCCGCGGCGTTGGTCGCGGCCACGATGCCCTCGCGAGAGGCGACGTGTGCCAGCAGCCACCCTCCCACCAGATCCCCGATCGCGTAGACGCCCGGGCGCGAGGTTTCCATCCTCTCGTTGACGACGACCGCGCCGCGCTCGACCTCGATGCCGGCCTCCGGGATGCCGGAGCCGCCGGAGCCGGGGCGACGCCCCATGGCAAGGAGCACGCGCCCGGTCTCAACAGACGTTCCGTCCGACAGCGCCGTCACAGCGGTGTCCCCGGTGATCTTGATCGACTCCACCTTCGTCGCCGTGCGGACATCCACGCCCTGCTTCTTCATCGCCGCCTTGGTCAGCCTGACGGCGGACGGGTCCTCACCGGGGAGTATCCCGGGGAGCATCTCGACCAGCGTCACGGAGAGGCCCAGCGCCGAGTAGAATCCGGCGAATTCGCAGCCGACCGCTCCCGCACCGATGATGAGCACGTCGTCCGGCATGTGGGGAGACGCCAGGGCCTCGCGGGTCGTGATGACGACCCTGCCGTCACAGGGAAACGCCTCCGGCACGAGCGGCGTCGACCCCGTCGCGAGGATGATCCGCTCGCACTCGATCGCAAGGGCGCCTTCGGGCCCTTCGACCCCGACGACGCCGGGTTCTCCGATGGACCCGACGCCCTCGTAAACCGTGACCTTCCGCTTCTTGAGAAGCGTCTCGACGCCGCCGCGCAGGCGCGCGACCACTTCGTCCTTCCGTCTGAACATCGCGGGCACGTCCGCCTCCACCCCCTCGATCCTCACACCGAACTCCTCGGACCGCCTCAGCGTCGAGAGCAGCCCCGCGCTCGCCAGGAGCGCTTTCGTGGGAATGCAGCCCCGGTTGAGGCAGACGCCGCCCAACTGCTCTTTCTCCACGAGGGCGACTCTGAGGCCCAACTGCGCCGCCCGTATCGCCGCCACGTACCCGCCGGGACCGCCGCCGATCACACCCAGGTCGAATCGCTCCGCCATCTCGCGCCTCCGCCGTTACAGGGAGTCAGGAAGTGCCCACGTCGTGGGGTCCGCCGCCACGAGCGTACCCGTGCGGGTCCGCGGCTGTCAAGCCGCGAGCCGCGCGGCCCCGGGACGGCCCCGGGCTTCGATCCGACCTCGACCTAGCGCCGGCGGCGCCACATTACCCCGTTGCCCGACCCGAAGCAACGCGCGCGTTGACCCGTCAGACGCGATGTGGTAGATGAGTAGGGACAGCTTCAGAGGCTCCAACGGAGAAGCCGCAGCCCCGTGACAACGATCGTCCATAAATACGGTGGCACGTCGATCGACGGTCGCGAGAAGCTCCTCGCGATCGCCGAGAGACTCGCCGCGCTCAGAAGAAGCGGCCACGACGTGGTCGTGGTCGTCTCCGCCCCGGGCGGCACGACCGACGCACTGCTCGACGACGCCACGGCACTGGCGGCCGAGCCGAACCAGCGCGAGCTGGACATGCTGATGACGGCCGGCGAGCGGATATCGATGTCGCTTCTCGCCATAGCGCTGAACTCGATCGGCTGTCCCGCGGTCTCGTTCACCGGCTCTCAGGTAGGTATCATCACGGACACGAGGCACACCGATGCCCGTATCCTGGAGGTGCGCCCCGACAGAGTAATTCGTGAGCTTGCGTCCGGCAACGTCGTGGTCGTTGGCGGGTTCCAGGGCGTGAGCACTGCGAAGGACGTGACGACCCTGGGAAGAGGCGGGTCCGACACGACTGCCGTCGCTCTGGCCGCGGCGCTGGGCGCCGAGCGCTGCGAGATCCTGACGGACGTCGACGGAGTATACACGGCCGACCCGAGCGCGGTGCCGACAGCCCGGAAGATCACCGAGATCTCGTTTGAAGACATGAGCGAACTGGCGCGGTACGGTGCGACCATCCTCAAGGAGGACGCCGTGCGGTTCGCGGAGGAACACGGCATCACGCTCCACGTGCGGAAGAGCGCGTCCGACAACGCGGGCACGATAGTCCTGGGTGAGCCGACCGGTCCGTGTTCCCCGGTCACCGGACTCTCTCTGCTCGAGGATGTCGAACTCCTGACGTGGGACCGGATGCCGGCCACGGCCGCGGCAGAGGTCGGAGAACTCTCGGCCCGCGTGAAGTTCGTCCTGACACTGGGGAATCAGACGGTGGTCGCCGTCGAGCGGGCGGCGATGGAGGAACTCCTCGACCGGAGCGATGGGAGCATGTCGGTCCGCCGGGCGGACCTCGTCTGCGCGGTGGGTCGCGATGCGGGATCAGCCGTCTCCGCGGCGGCCGCCTCGGCGGCCGTCGCCGGCGCCGGCGAGAAGCTGCTGGCGATGGTCTCAGAAGGGCGATCGACGGCGGTGGCCGTCAGGCCCGAGGGCTCGAAACGGGTCCTCGAGGCGCTCCACGACGCGTTCTTCCCGGCGGTCCGGGCGGAGCGCTAGATCTCTACCTTCTCTCCCCTGACATAGAGAGCCGCGACCCCGATGTCCCTGATGGTCTCGGGAGGGACATCGAACGGGTCATCATCGAGAACGGTGAAGCTGGCCTCCTTCCCCACCTCCAGCGTTCCCCGCCTCGACTCATCGAACGACACCCGCGCGGCCGCGCTGGTGAAGAACCCCACGGCGTCGAAAACGGATACCCGTTCCGACTCGTTCGGCCGATTGACGGCCGAGTGGATACCCAGCAGAGAGTCCATCGGTGTGACGTAGGAATCGGAACCTCCCGCGAGGGGGATCCCGGCCGCAAGCATGGTCTTGTGAGGGTTGGTCCGGGCAGCTCTTGCGGACCCCAGCCGCTTCTCGATCATCCCGCCGGGGCCACCCCACAGGAATTCGAACGTCGGCTGCACACAGGGGGAGATCCCCAACTCCGCGATCGCAGCGATGTGGGCGTCGCTGGGAAGCTCGCAGTGCTCGATCCTGTGCCGCGCCTCACGCGTCTCCGAGCCTGCCGCCTCGCGATAGCAACGTATCGCCTGGTCGATCGCTCGCTCGCCCAGAGCGTGGACCGAGAGCTGCAGGCCCCGGCCGTGAGCCCTGCGGAAGAACGCCGTGAGCTGCTGGTCCTCGTAGTAGAGAACACCGGTGCCCTCTCTGTCGGCGTACGGCTCAGCCAGAGCGGCGGTTCCCGAACTGAAGGAACCGTCGAGAAGCAGACAGCCGCCGATTCGCGGCAGCCCCAGCGCGGCCACTCTTTCGACGTCTTCCATCTGGGAGTAGACCACCGTGTCGATCGGAAGCTCGTCCCGGACTTCCAGCAGCAGCTCGACGTCCGTGTTCGAGGGTTCCTTGCTGCCGGCCAGAGCGTGCACCACGCCGATGCCCCGCCTGGCCGCAAGCGCCGCCGCCCGGCGGAAGCACTCCACACGCTCATCACGGGTCAGAAGACCCTCCGCCTTGCGAATGGCGAAGGTGTAGGCCTCGGCGCGCAGCGTGCCCGTGGGGAGGCCCGCCTCGTCCAACTCCACACCGCTGGCCCCCTCGGACAGTGACAGGAATTCCCAGGCCGCGGAGTTGACCACTCCGGAGTGGCCGTCGCGCCTCTTGACGAGGATCGGCAGGATCGACGAAATGGCGTCCAGTTCAGCCACGGTCGGATACCGCCCGTCCGACATGAGGTCGGGGTCGAACGAGTGGGCGCGCAGAATGCCACCAACGTGGCGGGGCGCGGCATCCGCGAGGAGGGACAGCATCTCGTCAAAGCGTGAGGCGGAGCCGAGGTCGACGTCGAGGTCCATGAGTCCGGTCTGCAGGAAGTGTACGTGGCAGTCGTGCAGTACCGGGATGATGGTCTTCGGACGCAGGTCGAGCAGGGACCGCGAACCGGGCAGGTCGTCCGGGGGCTCGCCACTGCCTGCGGCCGCGATGCGTCCGGCGTCGACCAGCATCCAGCCCAGCACGCGCCCCGGACGGTCCATCGGATGCATCCGCCCCCTGACAAGAACAGGTCCACCGCTCAAGCTGTCTCCTCAGATCCGGCTGATCTCGTGCAGGACGAACTCACCAAAACCTTCTCTGTCGACGAAGACGTACTTCGTGTGCTCGCCGTAGTAGTACCAGATCTCCCAGGCATTCAACATCTGCCCGACGGGCTGCGAATCGATATCGTCGGGCTCACCCTTCTGTATGTAGATGCGGCCCATGTCGGTCTGCCAGCCTTCGACAACCGACCTGAACTGCGCGTTCGCGTAGCCGAGCCTCCTCAGGAACTCCATCTTGAACTCGTTGAACGCAGTCGCGGGGTCAGGGTCGAGCCCGGCCCAGAATTCGTCCCAGACCGGACCTCTCTCCTCCGGAGGGACACTGGCGAGAAACTCCATCTCTTCTCGCGTCGCCACGTAGCTGATCTGCGCGAGCATCTTCTCCTCGTCCTCGCCCCAGCTCAGGGGTGATGTGACGACACGGAACCGCGACCTGGAGCTGACCTCCCTCCCGTCGAGCAGAGGGGTCACCTCCACTTTGAGCACGTGCGCGCCCACCTCAAGGTCCAGAACGGTGAACTCGTACACGTACTGCTGCAGGAAGTCCGTCTGGACGAGCGTGTCCTCGTGGCTCTTCTTGAGAATCCCACGTTCATCCTTGACCGTGATCAGAAGCGCGTAGCGCGAGTCCGGAGTGCCGTAGATCGGGATCCTGACCGTGACGTCCGGGTTGTCCTCACCGTAGACGCGGGTGGGGTTGAGGATCAGCTCCTCGGCGCCGTCGCCCCCACCGGCTGCGTCGGTCTTGAAGAGCACGGTACCGAGACTCAACTCGCCGGGGACCATCTCGGGAACCGTGACCGCCCGCTCGATCACGCCCTTCGCCCTCGTGTCCAGACTGGTTATCTCGAGCTTGAGGGTGTACCGCCCGGGCGGAACGGAGAACAGGAGTTCGTCCGCTCTGGCCGTGCGGTGCTCGTTGGTCTCCTCGTAGGTCGCGACCTCGACCGCTTCGCGCCACGAGTCACCGGTGACCTGCCGGTCGCTCCTATCGTAGAGAATGGCCGTGATCTCGTACCTCGCACGGTAGCCGTCCCCGTGCCGCAGGAAGGGAAGCGCATCGTGCGTCACGACGTAGCTTATCTTCACCGTTCCTTCGCCGCCGGCTGAAGGAGCAACGGCAACGTCGGCGGCGAACCTGATGCCCCCCATGCTCGCCGGGGTGCCGGCGTCCACCGGAACTCCGCGGGCGGCGAGAGACGCCGCCACGACCAGAGCGACGGACGTCACCGTTCTGAGAAGCGAAGCTCGCATCTACTCGTACCTCAGTGCCACTATGGGGTCCATCTTCGCGGCCTTGGACGCCGGATAGAAGCCAAAGAACACACCCACTGTAATCGAAACGCCGAGCGCAAGGAAGACCGACCACGGCTCCACGCTGGCCGGCATCGGCGTGGCCGAATCGACGAGCTTGGCGAGACCGGCCGCAGCGGCCAGACCCAGAAGCCCCCCCAATCCCGACAGCACCGCGGCCTCGACCAGGAACTGCGTGAGAACGTCTCGCGAGCGGGCGCCCACGGCCTTCCTGATACCGATCTCGCGGGTGCGTTCCGTGACCGAGACCATCATGATGTTCATTATGCCCACGCCGCCGACGATGAGCGCGATGGCGGAAATGCCTATCATGACGATCCACGTGACCTTGGTCAGGTTCTCGTACATCTCCACCAGCTGGGACTGCGTGAGGATCTCGAAGTTGTTCTCTTCCCCCGCCTTGAGCCGCCGGCGCAACCGGAGGACGCGGGTCACCTGCTCCATTGCCTCATCGACCTCCTCCGACCCCACCGCCTTCACGGCGAGTCGGGTCGTCAGCCGCTCACCGAAGACCTTGTTGATCGTCTTGTAGGGGACGATCACGTAGTCGTCAAGGCTCTGGCCGAACATCTGACCCAGTGGAGTCATCACGCCCACGACCGTGAAGCGGCGGTCGCCGATGCGGACGTGCTTCCCCAGCGGGTCCTCCCCCGGGAAGAGGTGCTCGGCCACGGGGTGCCCGAGCACGGCGACCTGTCTGCGCCGGTCCGACTCCGGCCAGGCGAAGAAGCGGCCGTCTCCGACGGCGCTGTCGGACACGTACTGGTACTCCGGCGTCACGCCCATGATGGCGATGTTCTTGGTCGACTCGGAGCCGCGCTTGACCTTCCTCA
>DAOWER010000039.1 GCA_030638405.1 Candidatus Eiseniibacteriota bacterium
CATTCTCTCACCCCCGAGGGTTCTGGCTATTGATGGACCTGGTGCAGAGTGCGGCCCGCCGCTCAGCCGACGAAGATCGGGCGCTCTGACAGGCGCGCCGGCACGTTGAGCGGCCGGTAGGGCCTGCCCGCGATCTCCCGCCTGATGGTCTCGTTGAGCTGGTCGAGCGAGAACTGCCGTTGTTCGCCGCCGTGGATGCGCACGGCCAGCTCGTCGCCGCTGACCTCGCGGTCTCCGATGACGAGCGTGTAGGGGACCCAGTGCCGTCCTGACTGGCGGATCTTCTTGCCGACGCTCATGTCCCTGTCGTCGAAATCGACGCGGAACGGGATCTTCTCGAGCAGCGACTCGCAGAACGCGTGGTGCTTGTCGGACACCGGGATGATGCGAACCTGGATCGGCGCCAGCCACAACGGGAAGTTGGGTACCTCCTTGTTCCTCATGCGGATGGCCTGCTGCTCGAGGATCGAACAGACGACCCTCTCGATCGACCCGGAAATAGAGGTGTGCATAAGGATCGGGTTCTTCTTGACCCCGTCCTCATCGACGTACTCGATCTCGAATCGCTCCGTGTTCTCCACGTCGATCTGGACGGTCGAGAGACAGGACGACTTCGCGTGCGCGTCAATGAAGTTGAACTCGAGTTTGGCGACGAAGTAGAAGAAGCGCTCGTCCCATATCTCGACCAGGACCGGACGGCCCGCGCGTCGGGTGATCTCGCGCGCGAACTCAGGGTCCTCGTCCAAGAAGCTGCGGACGAAGCGGACCGCGACTTCGTAGTCCAACCCGAAGTCGTTCATGCACTGCATCGAGACGTCCATCTGACTCAGGAACTCCTCGCGGGCCTGTGTCGTGTCCTTCGCCAGCGTGTGGAGGTCCGGCATCGTGAACGTGCGCAGGCGCCGGAGCCCGGCGAGTTCGCCGGACTGCTCGCGACGGAACGAGTAGTGGCTGATCTCGAACAGGCGGCTTGGGAGCATCCTGTGCGACAGCTGCATGTCGTGCTGCATCAGGTACTGCCCGAAGCACGCGGCGAAGCGCAGGAAGTACTCCTTCGTGTCGGACAGCAGCACGTACTGGCGAGCCGGGAAGCGGTTCAGGTAACTCATCAGGTTCGGGTGCTGGTAGTCGTACATTATCGGAGTCTCAACCTGCATGGCCCCCGCGTTGTTCAGGAGCGAGGACACGTGTTCCTCGGCCAGCAGTTTGATGAGCGCACCGTTTGGGTACCATCGGAAGTTGCCGGGGTCGGACGCGGGCTCGTAGTCGACGAGCTCCAGCCTCTTCATGAGCTCGATGTGGGCCGGGGGCTCGCTCGAGACCCGCGTGCCGGAGATCTCGTAGTCGTACATCTGCTTGAAGCAATCGTGACCGTCGAAACTGCACTCGTGTGCCGGTTCGTCACGCCCGTCCGGATAGAGCACGTGCCACTCGGACTTCAGGGCCTTCTCGGCCTCGAGCGCGGCGGAGGCATCCTCCTCGCCGGCCGCGCGGGCGCCTTCACCGGCCTCGCCGCCCGGCACAATCGTCTTGGCCAGCTCTGACAGAGGGTGGCCCTTGCACTCGATCTCGAAGCCCTTGTAGAAGCCGAACGGCGCCTCGTGGATGGTGAGCCCCGAGTCCTCGCGCATCCTCTTGCCGATCGCGGCCAGCACCTTCGTCGCGACACGCGGGGACGAGAGGTTGCTGGAGAGGTGGGCGTACGGGTAGAGCATGACGTCGCTCGTCTTGACCTGCTTCGCCTGGTCGGTGATGGTCTCGGCCGCCTGCTGCGCGACCGAGTCGAGCCCCTTCTCGTCGGTCTTCTCTGAAGCGAGGAACGCCACCAGCACGTCGCCCGTCGATCCCTTGAGCTCGTCTTCGCTCAGCTCCGCAAGAGAGGAGACCGCCGAGGTCTTCTCGGTGACGTGGTAGCTGAATTTGCTCGCGTGTATCAGTAGTATTCGCATGCGTGTCGCAGTCCTTGGATTCGTCTCCGGCAGTCTGTGGACTACCTGGCTTGTGGATTACCGGCCCCGTGTCCTGAGCCGGTGTTCAGTTCACCCCCTGGGCTTCGTCATTGTATCACGTCTTCCTGGTGCGCTCAATCGCCCGCACGATCGCGGGTATGAGGGCCAGCTGGATCACCATTCCTATCCACCCGGCGCCGATGGCGCCCAGGGCCATCGCGACGGTGCGGGCCGTCAGCCCGATGACCGGAGCCAGCCAGACGACGGCCGCTACCCAGACGACCCGGCCGGCAAGCATCGCGCAGACAAGAGCCAGCGAGACGGCTGCCAGCGGAGCCGCCGCCGCGCCGGGGCGCGCCGGGAGCACTCCCTCGCCGGGATCCTCCAGGAGCGCACTCTCACTAGGGCTGCTCGCGCGGGCGCGCCGCCCGAGCAGCGCCGCGAACCGCGGACGCAGAAGGCCGACCGCCAGGCCATACGTCGCCAGCTCAAAGACCATGGGTACCATGTAGAGCACGGTGGGGCGCCCCGTGAGGAGCCCGGACAACACGGGAGATCCCACCCCCACGATGAGCCCCGCCACCGGCCCGAGAACGAGCCCGGCGACGAAGGTGGGCAGGTGCATCGGCAGGAAGATCCTGCCGCCCAGTGGCATCGCGTGGAAAACGATGGGCAGCACGACCCCGAGCGCGAGGAGAAGGGCCATGCCCGTGAGAGTGCCTGTCGGCACCCGTCCGGCGGAGCGGTCTCTCGTCATTTCGATTCCTCCCGGGAGACGGTGAAGAGCTCGTCGTCGGGCATCTCCCAGATCCTCAGCGCGAACTCCTCCTGATCCTCTTCCGAGCAGTCGTTCTCTATGCTGTCGAAGACCTCGTTCTTCAGCGCGACACGCAGCACGTCGTCTCCCTTCACGGCCTCGAGCGCCATCAGGCGGTGGTCGGTGACCTCGATACACCCGTTGCCCGTGGTGCAGGGTGTCGACAGCTGCACACCGTCGACGCTGCAGGAGTATGGTGGGACGCGTCCCGTGTGCGCCAGTATCCGATAGGAGAACGGTTCGCTTCCCAGCTCGCGCGTGACGACCCGGCCCATTCTGAGTCCCACGACCAGGTACGGACCCAGGTGTGTGTGGAAGCGGGCGGCTTCCTGAAGTTCCCTCGGGAGCGGGGTCATGTCGTCTCCTCGTGCGGGCGCCGCAAGGCGTGCTCGGTGCACTGCCTCAACCGCGTGTCTGTCGATACTACCGGGTATTATACAGAAGGTCCGTCAGCTCCGCCACAGAAGTGACGCCGCGTGGTGTGTGCGGTGGGAACGATGCCCGCCGCCCGGGTTCCCGGGGGGCGGGCTCATGCAGCGCGTCAGAGGGTCTCGATGTACGCGAGCAGGTCGGTCAGTCCCTCTTCCGAGATGTAGGATTGGAACGAGGGCATGTTTCCCAGGGGGGTTACGATCTGGGCCCGGACGTTAGCTCTCGTCACTGGCCTGCCGCTCGACGGCAGCTCCCCGCGGTCGAACAGCCCGGCGAGACCCGGCCCTATCCTGGTCTCCGTCGAGGCGTCGTCGTGGCAGTTCGCGCAATTGGTTGCGAACGTGCTCTCACCCAGCGCGGCGTCGCCGACGAGCTGAGTCAACTCCACGGCGGGCCGCCCGGCCTCTGCCGTTGGCGTTCTTCCTCGCGTCACGGCGAAGAAGCCCGCGGAGATCGCGGCTACAAGAAGTGCCATGGCGATCACCGTCATACCGAGGATGGGGGCGAACTTCACGAACTGCTTGAACGTGCGGACGATCGCGAGCTTGAGGGCGAGTATGAGGATCAGTGCGACTGCCAGCGTCCAGTGGAGAACGCCCCTCAGGGCAAGGTTGTCACCGGCCGCCGCCAGGTAGCGCACGCCCATAACGGCCAGGACCACCAGCAGTCCAA